>NZ_JBHSBY010000144.1:0-155150 GCF_042650905.1 Pedobacter jamesrossensis
AATATCGATTGCTGAAACCGAAATAGCCAAGGGACAAAGACGTAAAATACAAAGCAAAAAAAAAGGGGGCCGTATCATAAAATTAAATTATGATACGGCCCCTTTAATTTTATTAGTTTGAAGAATCTTCCTTTTTAGGCTCTTCTTTTTTCTTTTCGCCTTTTTTATGAACGATACTAATTAACTCAGTTGTTTTATCGTAATCAATCTCTAAAACATCCCCTTCGGCTAATTCACCTTTCAAAATTTCTTCGGCAATTGGGTCTTCTAAATATTTCTGAATTGCTCTCTTTAACGGACGAGCACCAAAATTACTGTCAAAACCTTTATCAGCAATGTAATCTTTAGCATTTTCAGTTAACAAGATATCATAACCTAATGTATGAACGCGACCAAATAAAGCTTTTAATTCAATATCGATAATTTTGAAAATTTCATCCTTACCTAAGCTATTGAACACAACTACATCATCTACGCGGTTTAAAAACTCTGGCGCAAAAGCACGTTTCAAAGCACTTTCTATTACACCACGACTGTGAGAATCTGCCTGATTTGTTTTTGCTGTTGTAGAGAAACCAACACCTTGCCCGAAATCTTTTAATTGACGTGCACCAATGTTCGAGGTCATGATAATGATTGTGTTTCTAAAATCTACCTTACGGCCCAAACTATCAGTTAATTGTCCTTCGTCTAAAACCTGCAATAAAATATTGAATACATCTGGGTGAGCTTTTTCAATCTCATCTAATAAAATTACAGCATAAGGTTTTCTTCTAACTTTTTCAGTTAATTGTCCACCTTCTTCGTAACCTACGTAGCCTGGAGGCGCTCCCACTAAACGTGAAACTGCGAATTTCTCCATGTACTCACTCATATCAATCTGAATTAGTGAATCATCACTATCAAACATGAAACGAGCTAATTCTTTTGCTAACTCTGTTTTACCAACACCAGTTGGACCTAAGAAAATAAACGAACCAATTGGTTTTTTAGGATCTTTTAATCCAGCTCTTGTACGTTGAATGGCTTTGGTTAATTTCTTAATCGCATCATCCTGACCAATAATTTTCTCGGCCACTTTATCGTACATGTTTAATAACTTAACACTGTCGGTTTGGCCAACGCGTTGTACCGGAATACCAGTCATCATCGCTACAACCTCAGCCACGTTATCTTCTGATACTTCGTAACGTTTAGTTTTAGTTTCGGCTTCCCACTCCGCTTTAGCTTTGTCTAATTCTTCGATTAAATTTTTCTCCGTATCGCGAAGTTTTGCAGCTTCTTCATATTTCTGGCTACGAACAACTTTGTTTTTCTCTAACTTAATATCTTCGATTTTCGCTTCGATATCAATAATGTTTTGAGGAACGTGAATGTTCGTTAAGTGAACTCTCGAACCAGCTTCATCTAAAGCATCAATCGCTTTATCTGGCAAGAAACGGTCAGAAATATATCGAGATGTTAAAGTAACACAAGCCAAAATCGCTTCATCAGTATAAGTTACACCGTGATGTTCTTCATACTTATCTTTAATTCTGGTTAAAATCTCAACAGTTTCATCTGGTGTAGCTGGCTCAACCATTACCTTTTGGAAACGGCGGTCTAATGCACCATCTTTTTCGATATATTGGCGATACTCATCTAAAGTTGTTGCACCAATACATTGAATTTCTCCTCTTGCTAATGCTGGTTTGAACATGTTCGATGCATCAAGCGAACCCGATGCGCCGCCTGCGCCAACAATCGTATGAATCTCATCAATAAATAAAATTACATCAGTAGATTTTTCAAGCTCGTTCATCACGGCTTTCATACGCTCTTCGAACTGACCACGATATTTTGTACCGGCAACCAATGATGCTAAATCTAATGTAACTACACGTTTCCCAAAAAGTACACGAGAAACTTTACGTTGTACAATGCGTAAGGCTAAACCTTCTGCAATTGCTGATTTACCAACACCTGGCTCACCGATTAAAATCGGGTTATTCTTTTTTCTACGAGATAAAATTTGCGAAACACGCTCTATTTCTTTCTCACGGCCAACAATTGGATCTAAACGACCTTCTTCTGCGGCCTTGGTTAAATCGCGACCAAAGTTATCTAATACTGGAGTTTTAGATTTTATATCAGAAACCTTTTTAGGTGAACTAAAGCTTTCTTCTTCGCGATAATCATCATCGCCACCTGTTGATGCGCTGTTTGAAATATCATCTCTGAAGCCGTTCTTATTTACTTCTACTTCTTGTTTAAAAACATCATAAGTAACGCCGTATTGTAACAAGATTTGCGAGGCGATATTATCATCATCTCTCAAAACCGACAATAATAAGTGCTCGGTACCAATTAAATCGCTTTTAAATATTTTAGCTTCTAAGTAAGTGATTTTTAAAACTTTTTCTGCCTGTTTGGTTAATGGTATGTTTCCTAAATTAACTGTAACACTCGAAGTACCGCGAACGGCATCTTCAATTGAGCGGCGCAATTTACCGGTATCAACCCCTAACGATCGTAAGATTTTTATAGCCATTCCATCGCCTTCGCGGATGAGGCCTAATAATAAATGTTCGGTTCCGATGTAATCATGCCCTAAACGGAGAGCTTCCTCCCTACTAAAAGAGATTACATCTTTAACCTGTGGTGAAAATTTTGCTTCCATAATACCTTTCTTAAACAGCTCGCCTCTAAACTATAAAATTAATTATAAAAAGCGACTCTACTGTTTTGTTTATTTTATCAACAATTGCGCCATATAGGTGGATAAACAGGCTTTCGGATATCTAACTACCTAAAAATTACATTGCAAACATCATACTAACAAACTATTATTCGCTAAAATATACGTACGTAATAACTCTTTTATGGGTTTTAAAAAAAGCTGAAATCTAAATAGCTTCTAAATACGCCCTTTTGTCGGCTTATTGTAAGGATTTTTTAAGGCAATTTAACTGACAAATTGTTGCCTCCTGACCATGCAATTTACAAAATTTGACAGAAAAATAAAAACAACCTGACATGATTTAAAATAAATGAAGTAATAAAAATTAATATTGCCTTAAAAAATGGTTGCTCATATTATATGCTTACGAAATAAAGCATAAAAAGTTGCTTTTCTTTAGAAAAAAAAAGGCATTGTTGTTGAAGAGTAAGTCTTGCTAATATTACAATCTTTCGTTAAGCTTATGCTTAATTTAAAGATTGTGAACAAAAGAATTTTCACGAATATGGAGCTAAAAAAAACTATACAAGAAGCTAAACTTAACATTCTGGCACAACATGTTCTTGTTTCTTTCTTGTTAATGTAGCACCTGCACTAGCAATAACCACCAAAGCAACCGCAAGCCATTCGTAAAGAGAAAGGTATTCGTGCAAAAAAATCATCCCTGATAATGCTGCAGCTGCTGGCTCTAAGCTCATCAAAATGCTAAACGTTTTTGCTGGCATTTTACGCAATGCATTCATCTCCAAAGTAAAAGGAATGGCACTCGATAGTAAAGCTAAAGCTAAGCCTGAAAGCAGAAAACCAGGTCTCAAATTAGTTAAAAGTCCATCCCAAATTGCTATAGGCAGAACCAAAGCAGAAGCGAACAACATACCAATTGTAACAGCAGTTCCGCCATCCATTATTTTAGAAATTCGGCCACCCATAACAATATAACCTGCCCAAAAAGCACCAGCTAGTAATGCGAGTAAAACTCCGACTAAATCTACGCCGTCGCTACTCCAAGGTGCAATTAATACAATACCTAATGCAGCCAAAACCACCCAAAGAAAATCTAAAACCCGTTTAGATCCTGTTAGTGCAAGTGTTAGTGGCCCAATAAATTCGAGTGTTACACCTAAGCCCAACGGTATTCGTTCTATCGCTAAATAGAAAATGATATTCATTGCACCTAACATTAAACCGTACAACGATACGGCTTTCCATTGTGCCACGGTTACTTCTTTTAAATTAGGTTTATTAAAAATTGTAAGAATTACCGCAGATAAAACAATTCTAAGCGATGAAGTTGCCGCAGCGCCCAAAACAGGAAATATGCCTTTAGCAATTGCTGCTCCGCCTTGCACACTTACAATAGATACCAAGACTGCTGGAACGGGGGGAATTGTAAGGGTCTTCTTATTTGCAAACATTCAGTAGGGAAATTTTCTGCAAAAGTAACCTTTTCTAATAAGTCTATTTTTTTTATTTAAAAAGTTAACAGTAAATACGAGTGGCAAAGTTTTAATGCTTAAAAATTTACTTTATATTTGAGTCTAAATCATTTCTTATGTTATTATTTGCGGCTCCATTATATTTTATTGCCTTTATTGGTTGGTTAATTTATGCTTCTGTCGTAAAGAAAAACATTAAGCAAAATATGCAAATGGTTTATGTAGGGTCTTTTTTCAGTGTAATTTGGCTGGTTATTATAGCCATATCTGTTTAAAGTTGCTATCCTTAGCAACATAACTCTTTTATATTTCTCGCTCATTAAATCGATTCCTTTTTGTGCTTTTCTGCAAACTCTGTGGGTGT
The DNA here is from genome assembly GCF_042650905.1 of Pedobacter jamesrossensis. Taxonomy (NCBI): domain Bacteria; kingdom Pseudomonadati; phylum Bacteroidota; class Sphingobacteriia; order Sphingobacteriales; family Sphingobacteriaceae; genus Pedobacter; species Pedobacter jamesrossensis. The sequence goes on from NZ_JBHSBY010000144.1 coordinate 4,520, forward strand.
TAACTCGAATTGTGTATAGAAACATTTACTAAAATAAGAGGGTGAATTAAAACCCACCATATATCCGATTTCAGCAATAGTATATTCTTGCTCAACTAATAATTTAGCGGCAGTTTTCAATCTAATCAACCTAACGAATTCATTAGGAACATGCCCTGTTTTTGCCTTAATTTTTTTGTATAAACTCGATCGGCTCAAACCCACTTCTCTACCCAAATCTTCTACAGATAGTTGAGGATCGGAAATCCTGGCCTCGATAATTTCTGTAATCTTTTCCAAAAACTTTTTGTCCCTATTTCCACCAGTCAAAATCTCCGTTCCTTCTAAAGGACTTTGCGAAAATCTTTGCTTTAAGTTAGATTGCAACTCTAACAAATTTTTAACAGTTAACGAAAGTTGTTTCCATTTAAATGGTTTGGCGATGTAGGCATCGGCACCGCTTTCTAAACCTTGTATTTCGGCATCGGTATTGGTTTTAGCGGTTAGCAGTACTACAGGTAAATGACTATAGGCAATATCATTTTTAATTATTTTGCAAAGCTCAATACCATCCATAACGGGCATCATCACATCAGATATAACCAAATCAACCTGATGATTATCCAATTGTTTTAATCCTTCTTTTCCATTTTTTGCTCTTAAAGTAAAATAACCTTCAGCAGTAAAGCTTTTAGAGAGAAAATCCAGTAAGGCTGGATCATCTTCTACAACCAAAACCGTTTGTTGCCCTTCCCGTTCCTCATTCACCTCCTCAAAATCAATATGAACATCAAGATCGTTTTGCTTAAATGGAATGAGTACAGTGAATATGGTTTTTACACCTTCTTCGCTTTTTACATCGAGTTTTCCGCCATGTTTTTCACTAAGTGATTTGGCAAGCGCTAATCCAATACCTGTTCCACCTAAATTGGTGTATTGATGTTCTTCAGTAGAAACTTTAAAAAACTTTTTAAAAATCGAGTCCAACTGCGCATTTGGAATTCCAATACCGTCATCTTCTACACTAATGGAAATCATTTCCTCTCCATTATCTGCGATATGTATTTCATTTACTTTAATCGCTAATTTCTCCCTCGCGAACTTGAAAGCATTTATTAGCAAATTACTTAAAATCTTCATCAGTGCTTCAGGGTCGGCGTTTACATCCAACTTTTTGAAATGACTCACTACCGAAAATTCGAGTCCTTTTTTTTCTGCGATGGGCGAGAAACGATCGCGTATGGTGTTCACCAAATAAATTAACTCAATAGGTTCAGGGTGTATCTCAAAAATATCACTCTCAATGCGCCTAAAATCCAACAATTGATTAACCAGGGTAAGCAAACGATCGGAGTTCTCATCCATGACTTGCAGTTGATCCAAACTTTCGGCATCTCTATGTTTTTTAGATAAAAGTTTTTCCAACGGTGCAATAATTAACGAAAGCGGTGTCCGAATTTCATGTGCCATCGCGGTGAAAAACTCTATTTTCTGCTTGTAGAAATCCTGCTCATTTTTGTTTTTTAAACGTTCTAATTTAATTTCATTACGCTTACGTTGCTTTTGATAAACGTACCTACGCAACCAGAATGCACCAACAATAAAGGCAATCAGGTAAATGATATAAGCGGTTACTGTTTTATAAAACGGAGGAAGTATTTTGATTTTAATACTCGAAACCTGACCAATATCTCCTCCCAAATCATCTATTACTTTTACCTGAAACTGGTAATCGCCAGCCGGAAGATTGGTATAAGTTGCCTTTCTTTGACTGCCAACATTGTTCCAACTTTTATCAAATCCTTCCATTTTGAAAGCATATTGCAATTTATTAGGCGCAATAAAACTTAAAGAGGCATATTCAATACTCAAAACAGACTGATTTGAACGGAGTACAATTTCATCTGTATAATTTATAGAACGCTTAAGCGGACTGTTTTTGTCATTAAAATCAAGGTCTTTATTAAAAAGCTGAAAATTTGTAAAAGAAACTTTTGGGGTTGACACTGTTTTTTTTATCTGATCGGGATAAAAAGCATTGAATCCATTTATACCCCCGAAGTATAATTTACCCGATGAATCTTTGTAATAAGCTTTATAATTATATTGCTGACTTTGCAAATTATCCCATTTTCCAAAACTTCTTTTGGTTTTGGTTTTAGGATCGAATTCGAATACGCCATTATTAGTAGAGAACCACATTTTACCAGCATTATCTTTAATAATCCCGTAAATTACAGCACTTTTAATCCAGTTTTCATCATCGTAAACAGTGAATTTACCCGTTTTCTTATTCAGTACATTTAGTCCGCTTCCATCCGTTCCGAGCCATAAGTTGCCTAAACCATCATCGAACATGCAGATGACTTTGTTAGAGCTAATTGAGCCATTTTTATTTGAATAAGCATATTGAGTTAAATGATTATTCTGATCCATTTTAATCAGTCCATTATCATAGGTAGCAATCCAAATGACATTATCGGTATCCTGATAAACCTGATATATACAGCTCTTATCTAGATTTTTTCCTTTTATTCTAATGAATCGATCATTTTGCTGATCGTAAAGATTCAGTCCGGAAATAGTAGAAACCCAAATTCTACCCTGCCTATCTTCTTCAATAGAATAAACACTATTATCGCTTAGTGTGCTCGCATTTGCGGGATCACTTTTATATCTTTTAATTTTCCCTGTGGATGGATTAAGCACGTTAAGCCCTCCAGTGTACATTCCAATCCAGATATTTCCTGATTTATCTTTATACAATGCATGAATATTGTGGTACGACAAGCTGTCTTGACTGCTCGAGAAAGGAAATTTTTTGAATGTTTTATCAGCAGCGTTAAAGTAATTTAAGCCACCATCTTCTGTCCCAATCCAAATATGTCCTGGTTTGGTTTCTAAAAAAGCGCTAACTGCATTTCCAGAAAGAGCGTTTTTAACGCCCGAAGGGTAATAAAATTCAAACCCAGAACTTCCTTCGTGGTAATAATTTAATCCTCCAAAGTAAGTTCCTACCCAAATTCCGCCTTCTTTATCCTTAAAAACATTATAAACCGCATCGTCATTAATACTAAATGGATCGTTGTTTTTATTTTGATAAACTGTAAAACGGTTATTCTTTCTATCGAAAATATTTAATCCTTTTTCCGTTCCTAGGCAAATATATCCTGGCTTTGGCTCGTAAACTGTCCGTACAATATTATCGCTGATGGAATTGCCTGCCGATTTTTGGTATACAGTAAAAGTATTCGAGCGTTTATTCCAAAAATTCAGACCTCCGGCCATTGTACCAATCCAGATGTCTCCACCAGAATCTCTATATAAATCAAGAATAACATTGCTTGAAAGACTGCCCTTTGATGAAGAAGAAGTATATCGGCGGATTTGATTCGTAGTAGGATTTAATACATCAATTCCTTTTCCGTAGGTTCCCATCCAAATCTCTCCGGCATTATCTTGCAGTAGCTTAGGTACCTCGTTTGATGATATTCGGGGTGTTGAGGAAGTTGAAAAATGCTTTATTTTTTGAGTTTGGGGTGAGTAGCAAAACACGCCCTTCTCTTTAGTAGCTATCCAGATGTTGCCATCTTTTGCTTTGATGATATCATTGATAAAAAAATGTTGTAATGGTTTAAAAAGTGTGAATTTTTCGGTTTCCAGATTAAAAATATAAATACCTTCATCGGTTCCTATCCAAAAAGTTTTTAAATCGAATTTGAATATTTTTCTGATAAAGTTATTACCCAAACTTCCTGAAACACCTTTTTGATGTTGAAAAGATTTAAAATCGTAACCATCAAACCTGCTTAGTCCATATTTGGTGCCAAACCACATATAACCTTGTTCATCCTGCTCTATATCCCAAATGGTGTTGGCGCACAAACCATCAGACACCGTGTAGTGCTTAAAAAATATTTTTTGTGCTTGTGTAACTTGTGCTATAAAAACACTAAAAAAAAGTAGCAGGACTAATGTCCTGCTTAATTTTTTGTCTTTCATAAATGTTAGATAGGATAGCCAATATAACAATCTTACCTTTTTGAATTACTATTTGATATCATTTAGTTTTTTAATCAACTCAACCTCTTCTTTTTTGTAAGGGCTTCCATCTTTTCTAAAAACTTCGTGAAACCATTCTTTAGGTTCATCTCCATTTGGAAGGGGTGTATCCCACGCATATTTGGTGTTAGATTTGCCATCAACTAATCCCCAGTTTATCGCACCAATGTTTTCTTTTTTCAAAATAGGCATTACATTTTCAAAGCGACTGCCTCTTGTACGAGCCATGTATTCAGTACAGATCATTGGTCTGCCGTGAGATCTTAACATATCAATTACCCTTTGGTGCCATTGTGGCTCCTCGTAATCATGGTAAGTAATCACATCAGAATTTAAGGCCTGAAACGCATTTAATTCTTTGTAATCCCATGCCCAAAGACCTGCACTAATGGGTTGATCAGGATTAACAGCTCTCGCCCACGTAAATACACTTTTTAATAGCGGATAAGAAGTGGTTAATTTACCTGAGTTGCCAGGTTCGTTGTATAAATCCCACAACAAAATGCGCTTATCGGTTTTAAAATGAGTCATTACATCTTTCACATATTTTTCAAGTGCCGGAAAATTTTCTTCTTGCTTTGAATCTGGATCACCGGGGTCCTGAACCCACCCAGAATTGTGAATACCTGGTTTTGGAGCAGGCTGTTTTCCAATTTTAGCTTGCTTGTTCCAGCAATCATCAAAAAACACAAAAATGGTTTTAATTTTATGTTTATCGGCGATGGTTAAGTATTGATTCATTCTCTTTTTAAAACCCGCCTGATCTTGTTTCCATGCCAAACTGTGCAAATAAACTCTCATTGTATTGAAGCCAATACTTTCAGCCCATCCTAATTCTTTATCAATGGTTGCAGGATCGAAGCTGTCAGCTTGCCACATTTCCAATTGATTAATGGCTGTACTCGGAAGAAAATCTGCACCGTTTATCCATTTGTATTGTTTATACCATGCATTGGCTTTTTCTATAGACCATACTTTTCCAACGATTGGTGTAGGTTCCTGAGCATTTGCGACTGCTGAAATGCTCAACAGCGCAAGGAGTAAATAATTAAAGTATCTTTTCATAATTGATTTTAATCTTCGGCACTTGCCGACTAATATTTATTTTTTTGAGAAGGAATTTTCAACTCCTGACTGGTTTTAACCGGAATACCGAAATTTGGAGAACCATCTGAATTCCAGGTAAATTTCTGAGCTCTTGGTGAACGCTGCCCTCCGCAACCCTGGCCTGGGCCAGAATTTGCATGGTACAAAATCCAATCTTCTTTTCCATCAGGAGATTTAAAAAACGAATTGTGGCCTGGAGCATATACCCCATTTTCTGGTGATTGTTTAAATACAGGTTGCTTACTTTTCTCCCATGACGCCGCATCTAAAATATTTTTGCCTTTAAGCGTTAACATGCCCAACGCGTAAAAATCTGTCCAGCAACCACTGGCTGAGTATATCAAGAAAACTTTTCCATTGTTCATTAAAATTTGTGGCCCTTCGTTTACATCAACATGTGGTGGATTATTTGGATCGTTTAAATCACCGTGTTTTTCCCATTCAAATTGTGGTGTAGAGATTTTATGTCTTTCTCCTTCAATGGTCCAAGGGTTTTTCATTTTTGCAATATAAATTTCTTGCTTTTGGTTGATGTCTCCCTCCCAACCTGCCCAAACCATATAAAGCTGTTTTTGATAGGTAAAAACCGAACCATCAATAGCCCATTTATTAGTTTCATCGCCCACTTTACCTTTAAAAACCCAGTTGCCTTTTAATGGATCTTTTGATGAGTTTTCTAACACATACATGCGATGGTTGTTATTATTACCATCATCTGCAGCAAAATAAACATACCATTTACCATTAATGAAATGTATTTCTGGTGCCCAGAGCTCTTTGGAATAAGCTGTATTTGCAGGCGGAACAAAAATGGTTTTCTTTTCTGCTGTTTTAAGTTCTGCAAGGTTTTTGGTTTTCCAGATAACTATTTTATTCTGCGTTGTGTTGGTATAGTAGTAATAGCCATCTTTATAAATACTCCAAGGATCTGCACCCGATGGCAGCAACGGATTAGTGAATGTTTGTGCCCAACTTATGTGAGTAATAAACATCATTATGCAGATAAACGCTATCCGTAATTGATAATTTTTTGTAGTCATATTACTTTTCTCCTGAAGGTATATTAACTTGTAAACCAGTTGCTACAGGTACCCCAAAATCAGGAGAACCATCTGCTTTAAAAGTGAATTTTTGCATGCGAACATTTCTTTTATCGGCACAGCCTTGGTTGGTAGCAGAGTTTGCATGATAAATGATCCAGTTCTCTTTACCATCTGGCGATTTAAAAAATGAATTGTGCCCAGGACCAAAAGCATTACTTTGAGGTTGTTTAGTAAAAACAGGCTGGGTAGATTTTGTCCAGTCTTCTTTTACCAATGGATTGCCACCAGCTTTTAAACTTAACTGGCCCAAAGCATAATCATCCGTTCCGCAATAACTTGCAGAATAAATTAAAAAAACTTTATTATCGGGCGATATTAAGGCTTGCGGTCCTTCATTTACACCAAACCCATTTTTTTCCCATGAAAGTTCAGGCTCCGTTAATTTTGTAGCTGTTCCTTCCAATGTATATGGATTAGTCATTTTAGCGATATAGATATTTTGTGTCAAATTCACATTGGTTACATCTGGCCTACCACACCAAATAAAATATCTGCTTCCATTTACTTCCAAAACCGAACCATCTATTGCCCATAAATCTGCACTTGGACTAAAAATTTTACCTTTATCAACCCATGTTCCGGTTGTTGGATCGGCGCTACTGTTTTCTAACACCCAGGTTCTCTGGCTAATATCAGTACCATTACCCGCGGTATAATAAATGTACCATTTACCATCAAAAAAGAATAATTCTGGTGCCCAAACATTTCTTGAATTAGGCGCCCCTGCAACTGGCGTAAAAACAGTTTTAGGAATTGCTGAGCTTAATTTAGACATAGCTGTTGTGCTCCACAAGTTAATTGAGCTTCCATTGGTTTGTAAATAATAATAAACCCCATTTTTTTGAAATACTGATGGATCAGCCCCGTTCATTAACGGATTTGCAAAAGTGCTAACTGTGGTAACGGGTAGCTCAGGGCTTGGAGTAGGGCTACTCGATTTTCCGCAAGAAATGGCTAAAGAGACCAAAATCACCCGCGTAATCATGTGCAACTTTAATCCATTTGGTTTTCGATTTTTCATAATAGGACGTATTTAAAAAGGCTCTCAGAATAAAACATTCAGCAATTTTAAAAGAATTAAATTTGGCACTATCGTCATGCTACCATCGACTGGGCATCATAATGCTTTAGTAGGAACTTATTTGAACCCTTTCTATCGCTTTAAGATTCCCTTTTCAAGGGAAGGACGAACTGTCGAAATATTTATTCTGTTAAAAAATCTTTTAAATTATTTTGAGAGCCTTCTATGAATTAATATTTTGGATTTTGCGTTAAATTTGAATTTAAGTCGATATCACTTTGTGGGATTGGATACACTTCATGTTTACCAACGATAAATCCTGCAAAATCAGCATCTCTAGTTGCCAAAGCTGGGCTTAAATCTCCCCAACGAACTAAATCGGCCCAGCGCCATCCTTCACCTGCAAGTTCAGTTAATCGCTCATGTTTTAATTGAGTTAAAAACGGTGCTTGGCTTAAACCTGGTTTAGCGGCACTTAATGTTGCCAAGCCAGCTCTTTGCCTAACCCTGTCTACATAAGGATAAGCCTCTGCTGTTCTGTTTAAACCGTTTAAACATTCTGCATACATTAAAAGAACATCTGCATAACGAATTAAACGATAATTATTTGGAGAGCGAAATCCCTCCTGATTTTTCCAGTGATCATTTAATAATTTACGGAACCATACCTTATTTGCATCTGGCCCATTGCCATAACGACTTTGGAAAGTTTGGCCATATACCATTGTCGCTGTTGGACCAGCAGGATCTGCATTGTTAAAAATAAACGATGCAGCTAAACGTGGGTCTTGAGCGTTTGAAACTGTTTTTTCTTGTAAAAACTCGTCAACAACCCATCTACGTGCACCACCATCAGAGAACCCTACTCCCGGCGGAGCAAAGAACTGAGAAATTGATGTACCTGTATTGTTTATTCTTGATTCATCCACATCATCATCAGTACTTTCCGATTGATTTTCGCTAAACTGAATTTCGAAAATTGATTCGCTGTTATTTTCTTCGGTAATGATGAAATTATCGCGATAATCGGCAGTTAAAGTATAAGTATTACTTCCTGCTCCGGTTACCAAATAGGCAAAAGCATCTCCAGCTTGTTGATACATTTTTTGCTGAAGATAAGTTTTACCTAAAAGCGCATAAGCTGCCCCTTTTGTTGCCCTGCCTAAATCAGCCGCAGCATAACTTACTGGCAAATCAGCTATGGCTTCGGTTAAATCTTTAGCCACCTGAGCATAGGCTTGTTCGGTTGTTGCATTTGCCGGAACATCTTTAGGCTGAGAAGGTGTTAACATTAACGGCGGGCGACCATAATAAAGCGTAAGATTGAAATAAAATAAAGCCCTTAAAAACTTTGCCTCTGCAATAATTCTTTTCTTATTTGTTTCGTTCATGCTTATAGCAGGTACATTTGCAATAACCTGGTTGGCTCTGAAAACGCCAACGTATAACGTTTGCCAGGTTTGAGCAGTTAATCCGTCATTATAATTGGTTTGATTAAAGCGCATCAAGTTATTCAATCCGCCATCTCCACCAGATCCAAAACCTTCGTCAGATTTTAAAATTCCGTGATAAAACATCCAGCGGGAATATAAACTGGCTGTGCGATAAAAGGTACTATAAACTGCATTAATGCCTTTAGTTGCATCTTGTTCTGTTTTCCAAAAACTAGATATGGTTGGGGCATTAGGGTTAACCGCATCGAAATCTCTTTTACAACCAGATATGACAATAAACGACGCTGCTAATATGATGATATATTTTTTCATGATTTTTTATATTAAAATTAGAATCCTACGCTTAAACCAAATGAAATTATTCTTGATGATGGGTAGTTTCCATTATCTACTCCCGGCTCAAGATTTGGATTTGCGCCAACTACGTCAGGATCAAGTCCGCTGTATTTAGTAATGGTAAATAAGTTTTGGCCGCTAAAATATAATCTTGCACTGCTAACATTCGCTTTAGAGATTAGTTTTGCAGGTAAGCTGTAACCAAGTTCTACATTACGCAATCTTAAAAACGAGCCATCTTCAATCCAACGGTCGGTATTTCCTCTTGCATTTTCGTTAATACCTCTATCATTTGCGGCGAATTGATATCCTAATCTAGGGAAAGTGGTATCGGTATTGGTAGGTGTCCAAGGGTTAATAGCTCTCCTGTAGTTGGCGTCTCCGTAACTATCCAACTCTCTTAGTACATCGTTATATAATTTTTGCCCGAAAGCGCCATATAATTGGATAGATAGGCTGAAATCTTTATACCTCGAATTAAATTGTAAACCAGAGGTGAATTTTGGAAATGCAGAACCCGCAAATACACGGTCCTTATCATTAATATCATCATTTGTACCCCCATCAAATGTGTTTACATAACGAATGTCGCCTGGTTTGGCATAAGCACTCTGGGCTTTATGAGCATTAATTCCTGCCTGATTCTGGAAAATACCATCCGTTTTCAATACATAATATTCGCCAATTGAACGGCCCACTTGTGTTCTGGTATTACCTGATTGAATATAATTTTTTGGTAATCCGGTATCTAAATCAATACCTAAATTACCCAATTCTAATACTTTATTTCTAACCACGCTAATGTTGGCAGCGATATCCCATTTAAATTCGCCTATTGAACTCGGGCGATAGCCTAAATTTAATTCAACACCTTTATTTTGGATTGAACCAATATTAACAATCGGATCTCCCTGTAAATTACCTAAGTATCCTGGCAATGGCTGACTTAATAAAACATCTTCCGAAACCGATTTAAATACATCAAAATTAACAGTTAACTGGTCTTTGAATAATGATGCATCAAAACCTAAATTGGTTGTTTTTTTCTTTTCCCATCTTAAATCGCCCGAAGCTAATTTAGCCTGAATAGCACCCGGATTGGTTACCTGCCCACTGCCCAAAATCACATCTGGCGCCTGGTTTAAGAAACCAATGTATTGGTAAGGACTTAAGGTATTTACACCCAATGCACCATACGATGCCCTTAGTTTTAAATCTGAAACCCAATCTACTTTAAAGAAATCTTCTTTTGAAATTCTCCAGCCTAAAGCTCCAGAAGGGAAATAACCCGTTCTAAACTGAGGAGAGAAACGTGAATCTTTATCTGCCCGGAATGTAAAAGTTACCAGATACTTATCGTTGTAAGTATAATTTAATCGGCCTAAATATGAATTTAACAAACTTTTAAACAAAGTTCCTGATGAGGTACGACCTTCGCCCGCAGTAGAAGTTAAAGTACCAAAGTAATCGCCTCCAAATTGTGCAAGTTTAATGCCGCTACCAAAAGTATTATCTGTTTGTGTAGTTTGTTCGGTATAACCCACAACACCATTAATGCTGTGTTTACCTAAAACATAGTTGTAATTTAAAGTATGCTCTAACAAATAACTTAAAAATTGAGAGCGGTTATCGCTTAACTGGCTAAAATCTGGCGATTGGTTTTGATACCAGGAACCATCTTTTCTAATCGATTTACTTTTATCGAAACTCGTTTCGATACCTGCGTTAAACTTATAGTTTAAGCCCTCGATAATTTTAAAATCTACGTAAGCGTTACCCAAAATTTTTGCAAAATTTGATTTAACTGAAGTGATGTTCGCAATGGCTACCTGGTTACGCGAAAAAGTATTGATGCTCGCATTTGAGCCGTAACCCCAACCTCCAGGATTATTCGTACTGATTAAAGCGTTATCCTGAACTGGAATTAGTGGTACACTGCTAAACATATCATACCAGGGATTTCCGGCAAATGCCCCTCCCTGAAATGGTGATTTTGAGGTAGAAGAAGAAATGGCAATGTTCTCTCCGAATTTGAATCTTCCTTTAGTGGTTTCGGTATTTACCCTGAATGATGCACGCTCAAATTCTCTTGCAATTAATACGCCTTTATCTTTGAAATAACCACCTGAAATGAGGTATTTGGATCCATTACCACCACCAGAAACACTAGCATTGTAATCTTGTACCGAACCAGTTCTCAACGTTTCATCTACCCAATCGGTATTTACACGACCATTATAGTTAGCAATACCCGGCTGAATGGCAATTCCAGAAGCCTGATAAGCCCGGGAGTTGGTAGCTGCATATTCTGCTGCATCCATCATATCGTAAGTTTTTGGAACTTGAGATATGCTATACCTGGAAGTAATATTAATTTTTGCTGGTCCTTCTTTACCTTTTTTGGTTGTAACTAAGATTACACCGTTACCGGCTCTCGAACCATAAATTGCAGCGGCAGAAGCATCTTTTAAAATCTGAATATCCTCAATATCGTTCGGACTAACCGTCGTGTTTGGATCGGCAATCATACCATCAATTACATAAAGAGGGCTCGCATTTCCAAATGTAGCTAAACCACGGATGTTTACCACAGCCTCTTGTCCTGGGGCACCTCCGTTTCTAACTGAAACTCCTGGTGTTTGTCCTTGAAGCGCCTCTGGTAGCGAACGCGAAACCAGTCTTTCGGTATTACCTGTATTAACAGATCCGGTTGCACCAGTTAAATCCTTTCTTCTTATGGTTTGATAACCAATAACCACAACATCATCTAATGCTGTGTCTGATGATTCTAAAATAATATTGAGAACCGGGTTTGAACCAACAACAACCTCTTTTGAATTAAAGCCGACATAGTTAAAAACCAAAGTTGCATTTTCTGGTACTGAGATGCTATAATTTCCATTAGTGTCAGTCATCACCACTTTCCCTCCACCTTTTATACTTACAGAAACCCCGGGTAGTGTTTCTCCAGATGCCGATTTAACAGTTCCTGTAATTTGAATATCCAATTTGTTTAGTGTAATTACTGAAGCATTCATTTTAGATATTGAGCCGTAACCTGGAGTAATCATTGCAGCCATTACTAGCGGTAGTGCAAAAATCCATTTGATGTTACTGACCTGATGTACATGAAATAATTTGAGTAAATTTCCTTTTTTCATAATGTTTACATTTGGTTTTGGTTAGTTGATTTTTGTTTGAACAGACCTTTAAAAGGACGGTCTTTTAGCAAGATTGATCGGCTTTCTTTCATTAATGATAAATAAGTTTATATTGGTTAGTAATCGCTAAATCTTTGGGAGATTCAACACAAGCAATTTTAGAGATTTACAAATAAATTAAGTGTAAAATTTGTTTCTAAATCTATAAAAAATGTGGATTATAAAAACAAAAAAGCCTCTAGAAAACCTATAAAGCACATTTTACCAAAAGGGAGCTCTAAGGTTTCTCTTTTGAAAATAGACGACATAAGACAATTCGACAGACTCCGTAACAGGATTACCCGTGATGAGTTTAGTATCGTCCTTACTATAAAACCTAGGTTAATTTGTTAAAGGAGGTGAGTTGATAAGATAACATTTCTTCTTTAAGTTTTTGTTCAAGGGTATCAACCAATTTAAAGGCTGTTGATATACCTTAACGTGGGTTAAGAATTGAAGTTTCTTCAAGAAATGCAAGCACAAAAAAAAGATGAGGGTCAATCATAGATATAGTCGTGCAAACTATTCCACTTATCAATTCCCATTTTCATAGCTTCAACAATATTATTAAATTTATGTCTACTCATCTTGCAGCCAGCCATCATCTGATACTCGCCATTTAAAAGTTGAATATAACCCCTAAATACCCCATCAACTGTAATCCTGAAAATAGAATCAGCATCCTTAACCTCGCCTATAACAATTACACTACTTCTCACTAATATTATTCTTTCGGGCGTTAAATACATCGTATTATAAAAAAAATTAAATGGGGTAACGATTTAAAAATCTGCCCTAAAACTAATAAAAACAATATTAATTTCAATTAGTAAATTTTATATCAATTATTTTTCTTCGTTATCATTTTTTATAGCGTTTTCACTCCGATTGCCTCAAAACCTTGAAGCAATATTGATTTCGTTTTTGTTGTCACATTAATGCCACTAAGCCTTTCGACATTTTCGATAACACCGACAACACAATAATTGCAATCTCTGCCAACACATTAAAGATTGCAAAGGTTTCTTTTAAGTTAGAAACCTGAAAGTAATGTATCGATAAATAGTACTTTAAGATTTTTGTTTACGTTGTCTTCATAAATCTTCATCTTTAGCTTTGCAACTCAATCTGTGTATCTTTCTCGAAAACAAGTTTCCATTTCATTTGAAATTAAGCATCTTTGCACAAATAAAATTTCATAATGTCTGACGAAAAAATAATCTTTTCAATGGCTGGTGTAAATAAGATTTACCCACCACAAAAACAGGTTTTAAAAAATATTTACTTATCATTTTTTTACGGTGCTAAAATCGGAGTTATCGGTCTAAATGGCTCTGGTAAATCTTCTTTACTTAAAATTATTGCAGGTTTAGATAAATCTTACCAGGGTGAAGTTGTTTTCTCGCCAGGTTATTCGGTAGGTTACCTAGCTCAGGAACCTATTTTGGATCCTGAAAAAACGGTACGCGAAGTTGTAGAAGAAGGCGTTACCGAAGTAACTGCAATTTTAAAAGAGTACGAAGAAGTTAACGAGGCTTTCGGTTTAGAAGAAAATTATTCTGACCCGGATGCAATGGACAAATTAATGGCCAGACAAGGTGAGCTTCAAGATAAAATTGATGCTTTAGGCGCATGGGAAATTGACTCGAAACTAGAGAGAGCAATGGATGCTTTGCGTTGTCCAGACCCGGAAACTAAAATTGGTGTATTATCGGGTGGTGAACGCCGCCGTGTTGCAATGTGTCGTTTGCTTTTACAACATCCTGATGTTTTACTATTAGATGAGCCTACCAATCACTTGGATGCGGAGAGTATTGATTGGTTAGAACAGTTCTTGAAAAATTATGAAGGTACAGTTATCGCCGTAACTCACGATAGATATTTCTTAGATAATGTTGCCGGATGGATTTTAGAATTAGATCGAGGTGAGGGTATTCCTTGGAAAGGAAATTACAGCAGCTGGTTAGATCAAAAAGCCAAACGTTTATCTCAGGAAGAAAAAACAGAAAGTAAGCGCCAGAAAACTTTAGAACGCGAGCTTGAATGGGTACGTATGGCACCAAAAGCCCGCCATGCAAAATCCAAGGCTCGTTTAGCAAATTACGATAAATTAGCATCAGAAGATGGCAAAGAAAGAGAAGACAAACTGGAGCTTTTCATTCCTGCCGGACCACGTTTGGGTAATGTAGTTATCGAAGCAACGAATGTTACCAAATCTTATGGTGATAAGGTTTTATTCGATAACCTTAACTTTTCACTTCCACCAGCAGGCATTGTAGGGATTATCGGGCCAAATGGTGCTGGTAAAACCACTTTGTTCCGTTTAATTACGGGTCAGGAAGAGGCAGACAATGGAACTTTCCGTGTAGGTGAAACTGTAGAATTGGGTTATGTTGACCAAATGCACAATGATTTAGATGCGGATAAAACGGTTTACGAAAACATTACTGATGGTTTAGATAACATTCAATTAGGCACTAAAGCAGTTAACGGTCGTGCTTATGTTTCTAAATTTAACTTTAATGGCGGCGACCAGCAGAAAAAAGTTGGTATTTTATCTGGCGGAGAACGTAATCGTGTTCACTTGGCAATTACTTTAAAGAAAGGCGCAAACGTACTTTTACTCGATGAGCCAACCAATGATATTGACGTAAATACTTTACGTGCCTTAGAGGAAGCATTAGAAAACTTTGGCGGTTGTGCGGTAGTAATTAGTCACGATAGATGGTTCTTAGATAGAATTTGTACACATATTTTGGCTTTCGAAGGAAACTCAGAAGTTTATTTCTTCGAAGGAAATTACTCTGATTACGAGGAAAACAGAAAGAAACGTTTAGGTGATGTAACGCCAAAACGAATCAGATATAAAAAGCTTGATTAATAAAAAACTCCCGATGGAAATCGGGAGTTTTTTATTGCTATTATTTACCTATTACTTTTTTTATCGCAGCATCGGTAACTACTTCCATTACTTTATATCCGGCTAGGTTTGGATGTACGCCATCGGTTGTATATTCTGCTTTTTGTCCGTTTCTTTCATCCACCAGAGGCGTAAAATAATCTAAAACTGCAAAGTTTTTGGATTCAGCATAAGTAACAATTGCTGCATTAAGGGAAATAATTTGCTCAGCAGTACCTTTAAGCGCTTTATTCCACGGATATTCATAAATAGGCAAATACTTACAAAGAATAACCTTTATATGGTTCTTTTTCGCCAACTCAGCCATCGATTTAATATTATTAAGGATTGTTTCATTTGAGACATGCCCTTTATTCCCTGCCAAGTCGTTGCTTCCTGCTAAAATGATAACTGCTTTAGGCTTCAAATTAATAACATCTTGCCTGAAACGAATTAATAACTGCGGCGAAATTTGTCCGCTTATTCCCCTGTCTATATATGCATTGTTGCTAAAATAATCCGGGTCTTTTTGTTTCCAGAATTCGAAAATGGAGCTTCCTAAAAAAACAACCCGCTTCTCTCCTTTTCTGGGAAGACCAATAGAATCATTTTCTTTTTGATATTTACTCAACCTTGCCCAATCATCAGAAAAATCTTCTTTTACAGCTTGCCCGTATAAACTGTAAGTACTTATCAGAAAAACAAAAAGGGATAATCTTATTTTCATATGTATAAAATCATTTTCAATGGTTATGAAGCTATCATGATTTTATTCATTGGTGTTTGTGGTTGGCAAAATCATGATGGTTTCATTTGATAATAATAACATTACCGTCTTTCCCACGCAGGTGGGAATCTTAAAACATTAAACTATACTTTGCTTTAGGATACCCAATTGAATTGGGTATGACGAATGGTTAAAAAAAAACTTATTGTTAAATTATTTTTTCTCTTCTCTCGGCCCTCTTTTATAAATTACTAAGCCGTTTAAGAAATTACGAAGAATCTGGTCGCCACAAGGTTTAAAGTTTTCATGGTCATCATTTCTGAATATATCGCCCAATTCTGCTTTGGTAACCTTAAAACCTACCAAATTGCAAATGGTAATTATATCTTCTGTTTTTAATGAAAGCGCTACTCTTAGCTTTTTTAATATATCGTTGTTACTCATAATTATGAAATTATTGAATGAGAGAATTATTTAATGATTAAAATTAGGATTTATACGGCTAACTTGATTACCCAAATTTATCGAACAATCGAACTACCTTAACTCGCTACTTCAAGTTTTAGTTTTTTACCTTTTATCTTCTCACCACTTAAAGCTTTTAACAGTTTATCAACTCTGTTTCTTTTAACCGCTACATAACTGGTTGTATCTTTAACTTCTATCAAGCCTAAATCTTCTTTATCCAAACCGCCTTTTTGCAAGAATAAACCAACAATATCAATCTTATTAATTTTATCTTTTTTACCGTTTGCAATGTATAAAGTTACCCAATCGCTCGCTTCCGGCATTTTATATTTATCGCCAAGTTTTTCTTCCTCGATATCTTCTGGCAGATATTTATAATGTTCTTCATCGGTTAAAACAGCATAAGCAGTGCCTTTTGCATTCATTCTGGCGGTACGTCCGTTACGGTGAATGTATGCATCCTCTGTGTAAGGAAGTTGGTAGTGTACAATGTTTTCAACTTCTGGAATATCTAAACCACGGGCGGCCAAATCAGTTGTTACTAAAATTTTATGGCTTCCGTTTCTAAATTTAAGTAAAGCCTTTTCTCTATCAAATTGTTCCATGCCTCCATGAAAAACATCGTGTTCTAATCCATGTTGAAAAAGTAAATCGCTAATTCTATCTACAGTTTCCCGGTGATTACAGAAAACAAGGGTATTCTTATTACCAATTTTGCTTAACAATTTAAATAAAACATCAAGCTTATCTGCAGCAGTTGGCGCAACAACTTTTCGTAATTTTAAATCGGGTTTTACTTGGATATCTTTAGAAAAATCGACTTCCGCAGGATTTGTTAATTTAACGAATGCAGGAATTTCTTCCATTTTTGTGGCAGAAGTAAGAATTCTTTGCTTAAGAGATAATAACGAACCGATGATGTAAGACATGTCTTGCTCAAAACCAAACTCCAGCGATTTATCAAACTCATCAAGAATTAAAGTTTGAACGAAAGATTCATCAAAATTTTGATGCTCTAAATGGTAGGCAATTCGCCCTGGTGTACCAATTAAAACAGCGGGTGGATGTGCAAGGTTATTTTTTTCGATGCGAACGGCATGACCTCCGTAACAGCAATTTACTTTAAAAGAAGTGCCCATCTGTTTAAAAACTTGCTCAATTTGAAGCGCAAGCTCACGCGAGGGAACCAAAATAAGTGCTTGAACACCTTTTATATCAGATTTTAAGCTCGATAACAAGGGCAGTAAAAACGCAAGTGTTTTACCTGAACCCGTAGGTGCAATTAAAACAACATCTTTACCAGCTTTTGCTGCCTTAACTGATGCATTTTGCATATCGTTAAGCGCAGTAATATTTAATCTTTTAAGCGCATTTTCTATCATTACCCCCAAAGGTAATCATTTCTGCTTGTTGCGCTCTAAACAAGGTTTAATTAGAATTTCAAAAACCTTCTTTTCAATCTTTTTAATACAGAAAAGTTTAATCTTTTCTCTAATAACATTAACATCTTGCCTCTTTGCGACATAGAATTCGTAACTTTCTCATTAACAGCATCAACTGAAGAAATAATTGTTTCTGCAAGTTCACCTGCAAATTTATTAGCACGACTTTGTTGTAGCAATTGAAGTTCCTGGATTAATTCAGCTTTCATAATAAAAACGATTTGTTTAAATAATAGATAAATGTAACGTTTAGCAAACTAAAATTGTTGTAAAAATATCAAAACAATTAACAAAATGCTTTTAACTTGTTGATAACTAAGTTTTTGTTAGCAAATAAACAATATCGACTTAACACGAATTTAATTTTTAGCGCTTATTTTTATAAAAACCTGATTACCATTTGTTAACCTCAAAAAAACACAGTGTATGACATGGAAAAAATTTAGTGGCGAAGTAATTCAATCTTCTATTCTGGAAGAAGTAGAACAGGCAATCATCAGAGAAACAGAAAACGGTTATAAACTTAAAGTTTGCATCGGAACTGATTCGCAGGTTAAAGGCTTGATTACCGATTTTGCAACAGTTATTGTATTACTAAGAGAGCATCATGGAGGCTTTATGTATATCCATCAGGAAAAATCAAACCAACAGGTAAGCATTAAAGAAAGGATGTTAATGGAAGTTCAAAAATCCATTGAAACGGCTTATTCAATTTGCGATTTGCTTGACATTTACGATGTAGCACTCGAAGTACATGCAGATATTAACACCAATCCATCATTTAAATCGAACAAGGCTTTAAACGACGCAATGGGCTATATTTTAAGCATGGGTTTTATTTTCAAAGCCAAACCCGAAGCTTTTGCAAGCTCTACTTGTGCCGATAAAATGGTGCATTAGATTTGAATAAAATTTTATTTAGGAGTATCTTTAAAGTATAAAAACTTACATGAAAAAGATATTCCTATCACTATTTACCTTATTAATTACGGTTTCAGTTTTCGCACAAAGTGAAGACAAAGATACTTATACTAAAATCGGCGATGAAGCGCCATCGTTCAGCTTTGAAATAGAAAAAGGAAAAACAGTTAATATTGCCGATTACAAAGGCAAGTTGATTTTGATAAACCTGTTTGCTACATGGTGCCCACCTTGCAATGTAGAATTGCCTTTGGTTCAAAAAAACATTTGGGAAAAACATAACGACGATAAAAACTTCGCTTTCTTCGTTTTCGGCCGAGAAGAAGGCTGGGATAAACTGATTCCTTACAAAGCTAAACGAGGCTTTACTTTTCCAATATTGCCAGATTTGGATAGAACCATATTCAACAAATTTGCAAAGCAATCTATCCCAAGAAATATTTTAATCGATGAAAATGGCAAAATCATTTATCAATCTATGGGTTACGAAGAAAAAGAATTTGAAGCCTTGGTTAAATTAATTAATGATAAACTGAATTCAGCTACAACAAAATAGTTCTTGGGTTGTTGTGCCTTAAATATATAACTTGAAAACTTACCGCTTAGAATTTTCGCAAAAAATACCAGTTGATTTAGATACAGCCTGGGATTTCTTTTCATCGCCACTTAATCTTTCTGAAATTACACCTAAAGACATGACTTTCGATGTGACTTCACCAATTTCTAAAGACACCAAGATGTATCCTGGAATGATTATAACCTATAAAGTTTCGCCTTTGTTGGGTATAAAGTTAAACTGGATGACAGAAATCACGCATGTAAAGGATAAAGAATATTTTATTGATGAGCAGCGGTTTGGTCCGTTTGCATTTTGGCACCACAATCACAATTTTGAAGCTATTGAAGGCGGCGTTTTAATGCACGATATTTTACACTATGCAATCGGCTGGGGACCAATTGGTTTAATTGCGAATAGCATTGTTGTAAACAATAAGATAAATGGAATCTTTAATTTCAGATACAAGAAAGTAGAAGAGCTATTCGGCAAAATTTAATTCTTCACTACCACTTCTTAGTAGAAATTGTTTCTGTCTTTTTACTTGGCTTTACAGCTAAATTAGTAGACAATGCTTTCTTAAAGTTTTCTGCAAGTTTAGCTGTTTTTGCATAGGCACTTTCTACAATATCTTTCCATTCGCCTGCATTTAGCTTACCAGGTGTTTTTTCTAAAGGGGTTGCAATTTTGGTTGTTGCGACATAATTACCATATCTGTCACGTCCATAAGGAATATATTCAAAATTGCTTAACCAATATCTGTACTTTTTATCTCTTGCCTCAAATGTTAAAGTATAATTCACTTCTCCGCTTGGATGCCCGGCAACCAGAATTGTTTTATCAATAACCATTTTTCCTTTAGCCAATATTGATGTATCAGTAGCACTTTCTTTCACTATTGATTTCTTGTAAAGACTCAAAAAAGAAGCAGCCCTGAGCATCAAACTATCTTTGCTAGTTGTTTTTGCATCTACAACTTCATAGTAAATGTATCTACCATTATCATCTAAAGAAAATTGCTTTTGCTGTGCGGCAACCTTTAAAGAAGAAATTGCTAATAATAAAATCAATGTGTATTTCATACTGGTAAATATTTAATAGACTACCTAAGAAGCAAAATCTCAAATGTAGTAGCGCAATAATAGCAATAGATTTTTAAAAATACTTTTTTTAATCTGTGCATCTGTGGCAAAGAACAGAAGCAAAACTTAAAGGTAATAAAAAGCCTCCGGCTAAAAGCCGGAGGCCAAATTTCGAATTGAATTATTTCTTAAAAAGCATAAACAGCTGCTAAAGAAAACTGACCTGCATTTGGAGCAGCACCACCTGTTTTGTTTAAGAATGGTTTATCGCCATTATGGTCTAATCTAACCTCTGGAATAAAAGTTAAACCACCAGACTTAATGTTTGCGGTAAGCGTTAAACCAGTGTAAGAAGTACCTGGTGTAGCACCAACATCTTTATACTTAAAATACTCACCTCTTAAGCCTAAAGTCACGGCTTCAGCTACAGCAATTTGAGGGTATAATGCAACACCAGCATAGCCGCCTGCATCATCTGCCATATCATAATTAGCTGCATTTAAACCCAATTTAAAAGCTTTTGTAATTTGATAAGAAGTTGTTAAATCTTCTATTGTACCGTAGCCAGAAGGATCTGCACCTGATAATACATTCAAGTAAGCTGTCCAGCCTTCAACAGGAGAAACCATTAACTGACCACCAATACTAGATACACCACGAGTTGCGCTGTAAACATTCCAATCGTTAAATAAACCAGCCATTAAACTCACTTTATCAGAGAATTTATAGGTTGCTTTAATACCTGCATTTTGGAACGGACCGTTTGTAAATAAATAAGAGGTTGAGTAGTTAAAGTTTCCTACCGGAGAAATAACTTCATAACCGATAAACGTACCCATGTAACCTGCTGTCATCGAAAATTTATCCGAAAAATCATAATTCACATATAAATTCTGGATATGAAATGATGAACCACCATCAGCAGCATCGGGAATAGATTGAGTTTGACCACGAGGACCAAAAGAAATCTCACCAACAAATGATGCTTTTCCTGTTTTTTTCTTTAATACTAAATCTAGCATCCCTAATGAAACTGAATTATGGTCAGAAGCAAATGAGGTTGGGATATTCGACATTTTGGCAAAATCGTATTTGTAATAAGTATCAACCGAACCTGAAAATTCAAGTGGTGATGTTGGCGCCTCTTGCGCCAGGGCACACGTAGTGCTAGCTATACTAAATATAGCGGTTAAAAGTTTCTTCATGTTTGAGCTTATGAAATGGTTTAGATATAAATTATTGTTATTAAAGGGCTTCTTGTATCGGACTATTAGATGCAACATATGCTGCTCTTTCATCAACCAACAAGGTACCCTGAGAATATTTTTCGTCATGTTGCGAAGCATCAAGACCAATTTCTTCTTCTTCGTCAGAAACTCTGATTGGATTAATTAAGTTAACCAGTTTGAAAATCACAAATGATACTACAAAACTGAAGATGATAACAATTACAGCGCCTTTTAATTGGGTTACAAAAAATGCAGGATTGCCATAGAATAAGCCATCTGCACCGGCAGCATTTACGGTTTTAGTTGCGAAAACACCTGTTAATAACATACCAATGATACCACCTACACCATGGCAAGGAAAAACGTCTAATGTATCATCAAGACTAGTTTTTTGTTTCCATGAAACCACTAGGTTAGAAACTACAGCGGCAATAGCACCAATAAATATACTAGAAGGAATACTAACAAAACCAGCACCTGGAGTAATTGCAACTAAACCAACTACGGCTCCAATACAAAAACCTAATACAGATGGTTTTTTACCTCTGGCAACATCAAAAAACATCCATGATAAACCTGCAGCACCTGCAGCAGTATTGGTAGTTAAGAATGCCGAAACAGCTAAACTATTTGCGCCCAATGCAGAACCAGCATTAAAACCGAACCAACCAAACCATAATAAACCAGTACCAATTAATACGTAAGGAATATTAGCAGGCGGAACTTCTTTATGTTCCAGGTGAGATTTTCTACGTTTTAAAACTAAAGCACCAGCTAAAGCAGCCATACCTGCAGAGATGTGTACAACTGTACCGCCTGCAAAATCTAAAACGCCCATTTTAAACAAGAAACCTTGTGGGTGCCATGTCCAGTGTGCTAATGGAGAATAAACGAATATTGCGAATAAAACAATAAATAAGATATAAGAAGTAAAACGAATACGTTCTGCAACAGCACCAACTACCAAACCTGGTGTAATGATTGCAAACATTAATTGAAACACAGCAAATAAAGATAACGGAATAGTTAAGTCCGAACCACCTTGAAGATGTGGTGCACCTGAATTTACACCTTTAAAAAATAAAAACGTAGAAGGGTTTCCGATAAAACCACCAATGGTATCACCAAAAGCTAAACTAAAGCCAACAACAGTCCAAAGAACTGTAATTACGCCCGCAGCTACAACACTTTTAATCATTGTAGAAAGAACATTTTTACGATGCACCATACCGCCATAGAAAAATGCTAAACCTGGTGTCATTAAAAACACCAATGCTGCTGCAATTAAAATAAATGCCATGTCTGGTCCACTGTATTTTCCTTCGTCAAAATTTGGAAGTAGTGGAACGAATAGAGCCAAAATTGCGAAAATCATTAAAATCACAAATGGAGCATACTGTTTGACTAAAATTTTACCCATAGTTTTAAGTTTTATTTTGTTTGGTTGATTAAATAATAGATTTATGTAAAATTATTTTTACTAAAATACAACATATTGTACTTTTTACACCAATAAGTAGCAATATTTTAACATAAACATAAAATTTTTATAAAATGAATCGAAAAAATTGCCCAAAAATGAAATTAACAAAAAAAAACAGGTTTAATTATGCCATTTTTTACAAAAACGAAAACCGACTTATATTTAATGATTATAGTATTTTACCTATAATTTACAACAAATTACCATCCAAAAACACATAAAAACAAAAAATCTCATGAAAATTCATGAGATTTTTAAAAAATTTTATAAAAACTTAGGATTTTAACTAAAATACTGAGAACCCTGAACTACTCCTCTTTTTTCAATTTCTTTATCAATATAGGTTTGAATTGACGATTTATTAAGCCCCCAGTTTGGAGCAATTAACAAATCCCAATCCGAAATACCAAAAAGTCTTTGAATTACAATATCAGGACGCAGCAATGGAATCAATTCGCAAAGCAAATCTGTGTATTCTTCTAAGGTAAAAAGCTTAAATGGTTCTTTTTTATACTTAACGCCCATTATAGAGCCTTCAACAATATGTAAATGATGAAATTTAACAAACTTAATTTGAGGGAAACGATTAATTTCATGAATATAACCCAGCATCATTTCCTTAGTTTCCCAGGGGAAACCAAAAATGGTATGCACACATAAGTCTAACTTGCTATTTTCTAAAAGCTTAACAGCTTCTACAAATTCACCGTGACTGCAACCTCTGTTAATCTGATTTAAGGTTTCATCATAAATAGACTCCATCCCCATTTCCAAATCCACATCGTATCTATCTGTATAACTTTCTAACAAAGCAACCTTCTCGGCATCAATACAATCTGGCCGCGTACCCACCGAAAAACCAACCACATCTTCAGGATTAACGGCAAGCGCTTCATCGTACATCATCTTTAAATAATGCACTGGCGCATAGGTATTCGTATTAGGCTGAAAATAAACAATAAACTTATCGGCCTTATAAAAATTCTTACCTCGCTCCATACCTTTCTCCAACTGCTCGCGTATGGTTGGCATTTTACGGGAAATTTCTGGCGTAAAAGAATCTACATTACAATAAGTACAACCGCCATAACCTTTACTTCCATCGCGATTTGGGCAGGTAAAGCCACCATCAACAATCGTTTTAAAAACCCGTTGCCCGTTATATTTTTCACGCAAATGCGTACCGTAATTTTTATATCCTTTTATACCTAAATCAACCTGTGTTCCCATTGGCTGCAAAAATACACAATACTATCAAGATTAGGGCATGCAGCGAAAAGACTTATAAATAGATTACAAATGCTTTATATCATTAGAAAAGCAATTGTGGTTTTTAATTAAGTGTTAGTCCCGCCATTTGCTCATAAGCTTGCGATATTAATTAAACCTGTAAGGTTTTAAAAACCTTACAGGTTTGGATTAGGTTGAGACAAAACATAACATTTAAGCCTTTTCCCTATTAATAAAAAAGTAAACAGGAACGCCTATCAAAACAATTATAAGCCCAGGCCAGGTATATTGTTGTTTATACATAAGCAGCAAAATACAAAATGCAGCGCCAATTAATAAGTAAATTACAGGTGTAATTGGATACAGCCATGTTTTGTATGGTCTTTCTAAACTTGGCTTTTTTAACCTTAAATAAATAACACCAAAAACGGTAATCATATAAAACAGAACAATTACAAAAGAAATCATATCTAAAAGATTACCGTATTGCCCACTTAAACACAAAACAGAAGCCCAAATGCCTTGCATCCAAAGTGATTTTTCTGGAACACCATTTTTATTATTTTGAAGGGCTGCTTTAAAAAACATACCATCTGTAGCCATAGTTTGAAAAACCCTTGCACCTGCCATTACAAGTCCGTTTACGCAGCCAAAAGTAGAAACCATCACCAAAATGGCCATCACAATAGTTCCGATTCCGTTTCCAAATATTTGTTCTGAAGCCACTACAGCAACTCTGTCGTTCGGTGCAAAAGCAATGCTATCTCTTCCCAGGGTATTTAGGTAAATAAAATTGACTAATAAATACAAAATCATTACTGCCGAAGTACCTAAAACCATAGAACGTACCACATTCTTTTTAGGATTTTCAATTTCTCCGGAAATGAATGTTACATTTTCCCAGGCCACGCTCGAAAACACAGAACCAACCATTGCAGCTGCAATTCCGCCCATTATGGTCATTCCGGATATAGATTCCCATCCAGATTTTGTTAAGTTACCACTCAAATCTGTTTTCAGATTATTAAAGGCACTCCATCCAAAACTCATATTCTCTGTCCAGAAACTACCTTTAACTAACAGAAAGCCTAAAATAATTAAGCCGATTAAAGCGATGATTTTAGAACCCGTAAATACATTCTGCAATAGTTTCCCACTTTCAACACCTTTAGTATTTATATAGGTAAGAAGTAGAATAACACCAATAGCCATAATCTGTATCCAGGTTATTTTGTAGCCACCACTTTGAAATATAGGTGCAGCATCATTTAGAGCAGGAATTAAATAAGCCGTAAATTTACCAAAGGCAACAGCCACAGCAGCAATTGTACCCGTTTGTATTACGGTAAATAAGCCCCAACCATACAGGAAGCCCATCATTTTACCAAAAATTTCTTTCAAATAGGTGTATTGTCCACCCGCTTTAGGAAACATAGAAGAGAGTTCTCCGTAAGAGATTGCAGCGGCAACTGTCATTACTCCGGTTATTAACCAAACAACGATTAGCCAATAGCCAGAACCTAAATTCCTCATAATATCGGCACTTACAATAAAGATACCGCTACCAATCATGGAACCCATTACCAGCATTATGCCATCAAAAAGACCGAGTTTCTTTTTAACAGGTTCCTTTTCTTTAAATTTTTCCATTTTTTAGTTTGTTTGGTTTTTAGGTTAGTTTGGGCTAATTTATTTAAAAAATCCAATTCGCAGGCGAGTCGTAATGTATTATTTTAATTAGAGAAGGCAGTTCAGCGTCATTCCCAACCTGATTGACAATCTTGCGCCATATTGCAATCATAATATTAAGTTCTCCGTATACGCGAGGAAGACGATGTTTTTAATAATTTCAAAAACATCGACATTCTATCATTCTAACATCCATTATTACAATCACACTATCATTCCCTAAATCTCTAATTCTATCCTTTTAATTATTTCATCATCTGAAAATAAAATTATTATATTGCTAAACTAATAACCAAAATTAAACAGTTCAGTGTTTGCAAATTAAGTGCTAACCACACTTAATAATATTATGAGCAGGCAGGCATTGAACCAAGAAATCAAAAACCAAATATTAACTATGGATTTTTTACAAAACAATTTAATTTATGCTGTTCCGGCTTTAGGGCTAATTGGAATTATTGTAATGATGTTTAAAAGCGCATGGGTAAGCAAGCAAGATGCAGGCGACGCAAACATGCAAGAACTTGCCGGCTATATTGCTGATGGTGCAATGGCTTTTTTAAAGGCCGAATGGAGAGTGTTAAGCATTTTCGCTGTTTTCACCGCTGCACTTTTAGCCTACTCTGGTACCATAACAGAAGTAAATGGTGTACCAATGCATTCGAGCTGGATAATTTCTATATCCTTTATTATTGGTGCAGTATTTTCTGCAACAGCGGGCTACATTGGCATGAAGGCGGCCACAAAGGCAAATGTTAGGACTACGCAAGCGGCCAGAACCAGTTTAAAACAAGCCCTAAAAGTTTCCTTTACCGGCGGAACGGTAATGGGTTTAGGCGTTGCTGGTTTAGCCGTTTTAGGCTTAGGCGGTTTGTTTATTGTTTTCCTATCTTATTTTAATGTGATTGGAAACGACGGAGTTGTTAATGTTTTAAATATGAAAACTGCAATCGAAGTATTGACAGGTTTTTCTTTAGGTGCCGAATCTATTGCTTTATTTGCACGCGTTGGCGGTGGTATTTACACTAAGGCAGCAGATGTTGGCGCTGATTTGGTTGGTAAAGTGGAAGCAGGAATACCGGAAGATGATGTTCGTAACCCGGCAACAATTGCCGATAACGTAGGTGATAATGTTGGCGATGTTGCTGGTATGGGTGCCGACTTATTTGGCTCTTATGTAGCTACAATTTTAGCAACAATGGTTTTAGGACAGGAAATTACAGTTGTAGATAAATTCGGAGGCATGTCTCCTATCTTGTTGCCAATGGTTATTTGCGGTTTGGGAATTATTTTCTCCATCATCGGAACCTGGTTTGTAACCATTAAAGATGAAAAATCTAACGTACAAACGGCACTAAATTTAGGCAATTGGTCTTCGATTGTAATTACAGCGATAGCTTCATTCTTTATTGTTAAATGGATGTTACCTGAAACATTAAGTCTTCGGGGTTACGAATTTTCGAGCATTAATGTTTTCTATGCAATTATAGTTGGCTTAGTTGTAGGCACCATTATGAGCGTTGTGACTGAATATTTCACTGCAATGGGCAAGGGTCCAGTTAATTCTATTATACAACAATCCTCAACAGGTCATGCAACTAATATTATAGCTGGTTTATCTGTTGGCATGAAATCTACGGTTATTCCAATTTTAGTCTTAGCTGGCGGAATCATGGCTTCATACCATTTTGCAGGTTTATATGGCGTGGCTATCGCAGCTGCAGGTATGATGGCAACAACGGCAATGCAGTTGGCAATTGATGCTTTTGGTCCTATTGCAGATAATGCAGGTGGTATTGCAGAGATGAGCCAGTTACCTCCAGAAGTTCGTGAACGTACAGATAATTTAGATGCTGTAGGTAATACAACCGCTGCAACTGGTAAAGGTTTTGCCATTGCTTCAGCAGCTTTAACCTCTTTGGCCTTATTCGCCGCCTTTGTTGGTATTGCAGGAATAACCGCAATCGATATTTATAAAGCGCCAGTATTAGCTGGTTTATTCGTTGGCGGGATGATTCCTTTTATATTCTCTGCATTATGTATTCAGGCAGTGGGTAAAGCCGCTATGGATATGGTACAGGAAGTTCGACGCCAGTTTCGCGAAATCCCTGGTATTATGGAGTACAAAGCAAAACCAGAATATGAGAAATGTGTAGCGATTTCTACTAAAGCTTCTATCCGTGAAATGATGATGCCCGGGGCAATTGCCTTAATCACTCCAATTATAATAGGCTTCACTTTCGGACCGGAAGTTTTAGGCGGTTTATTGGCTGGCGTAACGGTTACAGGTGTGTTGATGGGAATTTTCCAGAGTAACGCAGGTGGCGCATGGGATAATGCCAAAAAATCATTCGAGCAAGGTGTTATGATTAATGGTGAAATGTTTTACAAAAAATCAGAACCCCACAAAGCGTCGGTAACCGGAGATACTGTTGGCGATCCATTTAAAGACACTTCTGGCCCATCAATGAATATTTTAATTAAATTAATGTCTATAGTTTCACTAGTTATTGCTCCATACATCGCAGTTAAGGCTATTGCGGGCGAACATAAGCTAGAAGTTCGCAAAGAAATCAGAATTCAGCAAAAAACCGACAGTTTAGGCAATACATTTATCGATACTTTAACAAATACGACAGACACCTTGAAACATTAGTTGTAAAAACATAGATATAAAAGAATTACAAGAGGGATTTTAGCAAAATCCCTTTTACTTTTTCGTAATTTTTATTTAGGTTTACCGCTTATTATCATAAAATCAACAAACATAAAAGACTAAACAACTTATGAATCTTAAAAAGCCTATTGATGTGCTGATAGCAGAATCTGCTGAAAGTGGTGAGGGCACACTCAAACGTACGCTGAGCAGTACGAGTCTTGTTGCTCTGGGTATTGGAGCTATTATTGGAGCAGGTTTATTTTCTTTAACTGGTATTGCTGCAGCTGACCATGCAGGACCTGCTGTAACATTATCATTTGTTTTAGCGGCAGTAGGATGTGCATTTGCAGGGTTGTGCTATGCAGAATTTGCATCTATGATTCCTGTAGCAGGTAGTGCCTATACTTATTCTTACGCAACAATGGGTGAGTTTATGGCTTGGGTTATTGGCTGGGACTTAGTATTAGAATACGCATTAGGTGCCGCAACAGTAGGTGTTTCCTGGTCTGGATATTTTAATAAATTACTGCACGAATTTGGAATGGAAATGCCGCTCTATTTAACTAAATCATTTGCTGAAGTTGATGGTGGAGGTATAAACTTGCCGGCTGTAGTTATTGTTTCCTTGCTTTCGCTAATGTTAATACGCGGAACCAAAGAATCAGCAAGCCTTAATAACGTTCTAGTAATTGTTAAGGTAGCTGTTGTTATTATTTTTATTACCCTTGGCTGGAAATTCATTAATCCTGCTAACCACACCCCTTATATACCTGAAAACACAGGCGTAAAAGGAGAGTTTGGTATTTCTGGTATTGCAGCAGGTGCAGCATTAGTATTTTTTGCATTTATTGGCTTTGACGCCGTTTCAACTGCAGCTCAGGAAGCTAAAAACCCTCAAAAAGGCATGCCGATTGGCATATTAGGTTCTTTAGTTGTATGTACCATATTATACGTTTTATTTGCTCACGTAATGACTGGTTTAGTACCTTTCAGCGTATTTAAAGGCGATGCATCTCCTGCCGCAACTGCATTTAAAGTGACAGGTTACGGCTGGTTGCAAATGGGTTTAATTATAGCAATTTTAGCAGGTTATACCTCTGTTATTTTGGTAATGTTAATGGGTCAGTCTAGAGTTTTTTATACCATGTCTAAAGATGGTTTGTTGCCAAAATTCTTTAGCAGCATCCACTCTAAATTTAGAACCCCTTTCAAAACAAACATATTCTTTATGTTCTTTGTGAGCATCTTTGCAGGATTTGTTCCAGTTACAGATCTAGGTCACATGGTATCAATAGGTACATTATTTGCATTCTCTTTAGTTTGTATTGGTGTAATGTTGTTACGTAGAACAGACCCAGACAGACATCGTCCTTTCAGAACTCCATGGGTTCCTTTCGTACCAATTATGGGTGTAATTGTTTGCGTTTACTTAATGTCATCATTACCTATTGAGGCATGGATTAGATTGGCCATCTGGATGGCTTTAGGCATAGCAATCTATTTCTTCTATGGTAAAGGAAATTCTGTTCTAAGAAACAAAGGAAAAGTTGTTCAACCAGTTGATCCTCCGAAACCAGAATTATAATTTTAAACAAAATATATTTTTAAAAAGCCCCGACAAAATCGGGGCTTTTTCTATATTAAGTTATTGTTAATAAATATCTTTGCAGAAAAAACTGAATGAACCACCCATTATTATTAAGAAAGCAGTTCTTTACCATTATTATTGTCTTATTTATTTCAGCAAGCGCATATTCGCAAAGAACAATTAATGATGTGATGGATTCTACAACGGTAAACCATTTACTAATTATTTCGAAAAAATATGGTTCGTTATCTTTCAGTGGTTATATGCAGCCGCAATTTCAAGTAGCACAATCAAATGGAACGCAGGCAGAATACCAGGGTGGTAATTTTGGAGAATTTACCAATAACCGATTTCGCTTGCGTAGAGGAAGATTAAGAGCCGATTATATGCTATTGACTGATGATGGTGCGCCATCTACTTATTTTGTTCTGCAATTTGATGGTACAGAACAAGGTGTTGCGATACGAGATTTTTGGGGCAGGTATTACGAAAACAAATGGAAGATACTGGCTGTAACAGTTGGGCTTTCTGGCCGTCCGTTTGGAAATGAATTACAATTATCATCATCTGTTCGCGAAGCACCAGAACGTGGCCGGATGTCGCAGATTTTAATGAAAACAGAACGTGACTTAGGTGCAACTTTTACCTTAAACCCAAGATGGAAAGATGCTAAACTTAAGAATATTTCGCTGGATCTGGGTGCTTACAACGGACAAGGCCTGGCAGGCCCGGCTGAATTTGACAACAGTAAAGATGTGATAGCTAGACTAAGCCATAAACCTTATACATTTAAGAAATTAGGTTTTTCTATTGCAGGCGGAATTAGCACGCTTCAGGGCGGCTTAAACCATCGTTTGCCAGTTAGTTATAAAATGGATAATATCAATGGAACCTACCTAATGGTTAAAGATTCATCTGCAACAACGATTAATAAGGTTGCACCCAGAAGGTATTATGGTGCCGATATACAATTTGCCACAACTACCAAAAGCTGGAAATCTGAAGTTAGAGCCGAAATTATTTCAGGTTTGCAAACTGGTACATCAACCACCTCTACTACACCTGGATCTTATCCTGTTGATAATAAATCTGTGCCACTTCCCTATTATACTCGAAATTTTAATGGTGCTTATTTAACTTTCGTTCAAACACTGAATAGTAGTGATAATCAAATCATCTTAAAGTACGATTATTATGATCCGAACTCAAAAGTTAAAGGGGCAGAAATCAATGCATCAAGGGGTTTATCTGCAGCTGATGTAAGATTTGATACTTTTGGATTTGGCTTTTTACACCATTTTAACCCGCATTTTAAAGCAGTTGTTTATTATGATGTTATAAAAAATGAATCCACTCAAATATCTGACTATACTGCAGATAGGAAAGACAATGTATTCACTTTAAGAACGCAATTCTATTTCTAATAATATATAAGGTTTTAAAACAAATTGCTCTACCTTTATATAAAATTGTAAGCCTATGAAACTCGATTTTATGAAATTCAACCTTAGTGAGATTCTTTCCACAACGATGGTTCTATTTGCAATCATCGATATTTTAGGTGCAATTCCGGTTGTAATTGAGTTACGTAGAAAAGCTGGCCATATTGAATCAGGAAAGGCCTCGCTGGTTGCAGCTGGCTTAATGATTTTATTTCTCTTCTTAGGCGAATCGCTACTTAAAGTAATTGGTTTAGATGTAGAATCTTTCGCAATTGCAGGCTCTTTTGTAATTTTCTTTATTGCAATGGAAATGGTTTTAGGCCTCACTATATTTAAAGAAGAGGCACCAGAAACGGTTTCGATTGTACCGCTTGCATTCCCTCTAATTGCAGGTGCTGGTACTATGACAACCTTGCTATCCTTAAAAACTGAATACCACACCCAAAACATATTGGTTGGAATATTACTGAATATTTTATTTGTTTACTTCGTTCTAAAAAACACCAACAGACTTGAAAAACTGTTCGGAAAATCAGGATTAAATATTTTGCGTAAGGCTTTCGGAGTAATTTTATTAGCTATAGCGATTAAGCTTTTTAGAAACAATACCGGATTATAAATCAATAACGCTGTAACAATAATTGCTTATATTTATCTAAACAATAAAGCTGTATTATGAAAAGCTTTGAAGAATATACCGTAATTATTGGTGCTATTGCTGTTTTAATTGAAGCAATAAAGTACTGTAAAAAAAATTTCAAATCTTGGTTTGAGCATTCTTAGGTTTTGATTAACCTGGCTACAAACATAGTATCTGCGTTTTTTTTGTAACCTTTTATTAATTCCATTGATTCTAACTCAAGGGATAAATTGGTTGTGATATGTTTAATCACCTCTTCATTTTCTTCGGCAAAAGCAGAGCAAGTGATGTAAATTAATGGCTTACCCGGCTTAAGATATTTAATAATATTTTGAACAATGGTTTTCTGAATTACTGAAAACTGATTAATTTTTCTTTCCTCGAAAAAAGTTAGCATCTCAGGTGTTCTACCCCATGTGCCAGAACCTGTACAAGGTGCATCTAAAATAATCCCGTCGAACTGATAATGATGTAAAATCTGCTCGTTATTCTGTAGTAAATCAAGTTCTTTTTTGTGGTATTTTTTTATACCTGCCAAGCGAAAACGTTCATCAAGATTTAGCAGCACACTTTCACGTAAATCTGTTACCAATAAATCAATAACAGGCTCTAAGCTATGTAACAGCAAAGATTTACCCCCAGATGCAGCACAGCAATCCCACCATTTATCCCACTTATTAGGTTTAAAATAACTACCCGTATGCTGAGAAGACAAATCTTGAACCTGATAGCTTCCTTCACTCAAAATAGTTTCGAGTTTTGTTCCGTTTGATAAGGCTAAAGCGGTATTTGAAACTTCTTTTACTGCGATATGCTCCGCTTTTAATTTAGTAATAACTTCAGAACGGGTTTCGGTAGAAACTCTTATAAATAAATCTGGCTGAATGAAAAATGATTTATAAAATTCTTCTTTATTGATATCGTCTGATAAATGATTGTTTAAAGAATAAACTTCATCCAGTTTAAAATCTGGATATTTTGATAAAACTAGCTGTAGTTTTTCATCCAAAGATGCCGATACTTTATCTTTTAAATCGGTTAAGTTTTTCTCAACAATAAGACTTAATGTAGCATGACAAAGAAAATCGGCAACGCTCATTCGTTCCTCACTACTCAAAAGAGGCAATGCTTTTCCCATCCTAAAGAAACTATACAAATGTCTGGTTGCCCACCTTCTATCTGATGAGCCCATTTGTTTATTCTGCTTAAAATAAGTGGGTAAAAAACGATGCAATGGTAAATTTCCATCGTAACTGTGCAAAATCTGTTCAAAAGCTCTTATCTGATGCTCAACTCTCATTTGGTCAATTTATACAATTTTTACTCAATAATATTTAATGCATAATTCTTATAACGCAAAAGCATTAAGCTTGTATTGACGTATCCAAATTGTTCATCGTGAATAAAAATAAAATTATTTTGTAGGCCTTTATACTTTTCCTTAGTTAAATACGCTAAATAATCTTCGCCATAAGTAGCCATGATTTTACCAAAATAGTATCCAACGTCGAATCCTTTAAAGGCATACTCGCCAGGCTCAAAGCCGTACTTACTTCTATATCTTTTTATAAAATTTACTACACTAGAGTTTTTGTAATCAACCTTATAAGATGAACTGATTATTGTATTTAAATTCTGAAGTTTATCGGTTGGATAATTCTGCTTAGACCAAAGCGGGTGACCAAATAAATTGATAGCATAACCACCTGCCGGAAGGTTTTTTAACTTGAAAAGTTTTTCTATTGTTGGCAATACAAAAGCCCTGTCGGATGAGGTTACTACCACAGCATATTGCTTGCCTTTAATCATTTTAGTTTCGAAGGTAAAGGCAGATGCATATTCTTGCACAATAAATTTGTTATTAGTTTGCGCTTGAAAATAACTACGTAAAGGTGAAGCAAATTGCTCATCTTCAGTTTTTTTAGGATTTATTATAACAATAATCGCATTTGAAGGGCTGTAAGTTTTAGCAATATATGCTGCTATTTTTCTTGAATGTAAACTGATGTTATTAACAACTGATATCAAATTAGGATTGTCAAAATCAGACGGATTTGAGGCTGCTAAAGGAGATACAATTGGCACATTATTTAATTTCGAATAGTTGGTAATGAATTTTACTCCATCCGGAAAAACCGGACCAACAATCAAATTACTTTTTCTAAAATTGTCATTCTTATATAGCGAAGCTATGTGCGCATTATCATCTTGAGTATCGAAAACATTAAGCTTAAAATTTAACCCTGATGTAGCTACAGAATCTACGCCCATTTTAAAACCCTGGTAAAAGTCGATTGGCATTGCATATTTTTCAACATCAGCCTTACTCATCGATTTTAAATTAACTTCATTAAGTTTGAAGGGAATAAGAAGCGAAACACTAGCTTGAGAGAATTTTTTGATAACCTTCTTTTCGGCTACTTTTTCTTGCTCTTCAGGTTTCTTAGTCTCTGTTTTTGGTGTTAATACCTTAGGCGAACAAGCGCTTAAAATCAATGCAATTAAAACCAAAAAACTATAATTCTTATTCAATTTCATACTTAATTCTTTAATAAAATATGCTAGCAAAGTTTATTCCTCCTTGCTAGCATAGGCTTTATTTTTTGTTTGAGAACGAGGTTAATATTGAGGTTAAAACAGGCAACACCTATCAGGTAACACCTAACCGCTTATTCCCACTCAATTGTTGCAGGTGGTTTAGAACTGATATCGTAAACAACCCTATTAATACCTTTAACTTTATTAATGATTTCGTTAGAAATTTTAGCAAGAACAGGGTAAGGTAAATGACACCAATCGGCTGTCATACCATCCACAGATTCTACAGCACGTAAACAGATAACATTCTCGTATGTACGCTCATCGCCCATTACACCAACAGATTGTACAGGTAAAAAGATTGCACCTGCTTGCCAAACCTGGTCGTATAAACCAGCCGCTTTTAATTCATTAATGTAAATGGAATCTGCATGTTGTAAAATCTCAACTTTCTCTGCAGTTACATCACCTAAAATACGAATGGCCAAACCAGGACCTGGGAAAGGATGGCGACCTAAAATTACATCATCAATACCCAAAGCTTTACCAACACGTCTTACCTCATCTTTAAATAAAGTTTTTAATGGTTCAACAACCTTCAATTTCATAAAATCTGGCAAACCACCAACATTATGATGAGATTTAATTGTAGCTGATGGTCCGTTAACTGAAATAGATTCGATAACATCTGGATAAATTGTTCCCTGACCCAACCAGTTTACACCAGTTACTTCATGCGCAGCATCGTCAAATACTTCGATAAAAACGCGACCAATAGCCTTGCGCTTTAATTCCGGATCTTTTAATCCTGCAAGCTGGCTTAAAAAACGGTCTTTAGCATCAATGCCTTTAATATTTAAACCCATATGCTTGTATTGCTCAAGCACCTGATTGTATTCATCTTTACGTAAAAGGCCGTTATCAACAAAAATACAGTGTAAATTTGTACCAATTGCTTTGTGCAATAAAACTGCAGCAACACTACTATCAACACCGCCTGATAAACCTAAAACAACTTTATCATCGCCTAAAGTTTCTTTTAACTCTGCAATTGTTGTATCAATAAATGCAGCAGAAGTCCAGTCTTGGCTACAACCACAAATATCTACAAGGAAATTTTCTAAAAGAATTTTACCATCTGTACTGTGCGTAACCTCTGGATGAAACTGAATTGCATAGGTATCAGAATCTTTAATATGATAAGCTGCAACTTTAACACTTTCGGTACTTGCAATTAATTCTGCATTTGCGGGCGTTTCGGTAATGGTATCGCCATGGCTCATCCAAACCTGAGAATCGATATTAATACCTTTAAATAATTTATTTTCCTGATTTACAAAGCTTAGATTAGCACGACCGTATTCGCGAGTTGATGAAGCCTGAACAGCTCCGCCAGATTGTTGAGCAATGTATTGAGCGCCATAACAAACAGCCAATAAAGGAAACTTGAAATGAAACTTAGTTAAATCTACCTGAGGTGCATCATCCTGACGAACAGAATAAGGACTACCTGAAAAGATAACGCCTTTTACATCGGGTGTATTAATTTCTGGAAGATTGTTGAATGGATATATTTCACAGTAAATATTTAGTTCGCGAACTCTACGGGCAATGAGTTGTGTAAATTGCGAACCAAAATCGACGATAATGATTTTTTCTTGCATCCGCAAAGATAGAGAAAGAAAGGGAA
The DNA here is from genome assembly GCF_042650905.1 of Pedobacter jamesrossensis. NCBI lineage: Bacteria > Pseudomonadati > Bacteroidota > Sphingobacteriia > Sphingobacteriales > Sphingobacteriaceae > Pedobacter > Pedobacter jamesrossensis. Next base: position 41,065 of record NZ_JBHSBY010000144.1, read on the forward strand.
TTGTTAAATTGTTTTATGGTTATTTATTACCAAATTTATAGTGAGTTACCTATTGTCTGTTATCCATTATCAGTAGTCAGTGATAAGCTCAATAATTCAACAATTTAGCCATTCAAACAATTAATCTAACACTCCATCAACTTAACTTCAACACCAAATTTTCTTAAAAAATCTACACCCTCATCGCTTGGCAAACCTTTGTAAGCTGCATATGATTTTGAGTAATAAACCAATTTAATACCCGATGATAAGATTAATCTTGCACAAGCAATACAGGGAGATAAAGTTGTATACAAAGTGCAACCTTCTATTTTAGAACCATTTTTAGAAGCGTATAAAATTGCATTTTCTTCTGCATGCAACGCCAATGAGCAACTACCTTTACTATCGCGGGCACAACCGGTATCTGGCCATTCTTCATCACAATTGTGCGTTCCGGCTGGCGGCCCGTTATAACCGATTGAAATAATGCGTGTATCTTTGGTTAAAACTGCACCAACATGAGCACGAACACAATGCGAACGTGTAGCCAGTTCGGTGGCAAGATTCATAAATATAGAATCGAAACTTGGTTTGTCAGTCATGTATTAAATTAAAAAAGCCACAGAAAAATAGAATCTTTCTGTGGCTGCAAAATTAGTTTATTATATTTTAGAAACTGTTTAAATTTCAATTCTAATACTTCATTGAACGCGGAGACACGTTCAAGGGAAATAGCCAAGGTGCGTGTCCCCATGCACCTTTACAAAATCATTTTTAAACAGTTTCTTAGTGTCCGCCAGAAAGTTTTTTATCGAAACTAATCCCTTGAGACCTTAATATTCCGCTAACTCTCCACGCATAAAACGCTAAGTAAGCAAAGCAGATAATACCAACAACATAACTATATTGGATACCAGTATATTCTGACACTACACCTTGTAACCAGCTAATAATACCACCACCCATAATCATCATAATTAAGAAGCTACTACCCTGACTGGTATGCTTACCTAAACCACTTACTGCTAAAGTAAAAATACATGGCCATAAAGTACTACAGAATAAACCAACACTAGTGATAGCATATACGCTTACCATTCCAGTTGTAAACATACCAACTAATAATGCTGTAATACCAATTGCCGAAAATATTAATAACATTTTAGCCGGATTACCTTTACTTGCCATATCTGCAGCAATTAAAACTAGAATAATTAACCCGTAAACGTAAAATGGTGCCAAATCATGTTTTGCGATGGCATTTACGGCTAAGAAGATGCCAAATGCTAAATATGGAGCTATAAATCTTAAAACCTTTTGAGTGCTAACATTATCTGTAAATGCTTCTACAGCACCAGTCCAACGACCAATCATCATACTTGCCCAATACAGTGAAATATATGGAGCGATGTCCTTAAGTTCAAAACCAAGGTCTTTTTCCATGTAAGCAGGCAAGTTACTTGCTGTAGAAACCTCAACGCCTACATAAACAAAAATTGCAATCATACCTAACACCAATTGCGGATATCTTAGTGCAGAACCCTTAACTGATTTATCATCTTCTAAAGAAGCTTCTACCAAAGCAGGTCTATCAGGCAAAGAAGACATTTTTAAGAAAATGGCAACTGCAATGAAAGCAACGCCTAAAATTAGATAAGGAATTTTAACACTTTCAACACTAATATCTGTAGTTGCGTTAGCCGCAGAACCAAAAATTGCAAAACTAACAACCAGCGGGCCGATAGTTGTTCCAAAATTATTAATACCACCAGCTAATGTTAAACGCTGAGAACCTGTTCTAATTGGCCCCAAAGCAATTGCTAAAGGATTTGCTACGGTTTGTTGTAAAGAAAAACCCAGTGCAACAATAAATAAGCCTGAAAGCATTAAAGGAAAAGAATGAAGATTTGCTGCCGGATAAAAAAGCAAGGTTCCAAGAGCAGAAATAACCAACCCAAGTGCCAACGAATTTTTATAACCTAATTTATTTACAATATCCTGTTTAATGATAACCGAAATCCCATTATAAATTAATGCACCTACAGTATAAGCAATGTAAAATGCGAGCGAAACCAACTGACTTTCGGACTGTGATAAATCGAAAGCTTTTTTAAATACTGGAATTAGAATATCGTTACTAGCGGCTACAAAGCCCCAAAAAAAGAATACTGTCACTAAGGGAATAAACTGTCCCCATTTGGTTTGTGCTTGTTCTTGACTCATTTTAATTATTATAGTTTTAGTGGGGCTAAACATAAATAAAAAAAATTAATAAATGGCTATTTTACCCGGAGTGCAGAACAAAAATAAACTTGGTATGTTTAGCTTTAAATTGCATATTCGCATATTCATAAATAACACAATGCATGTTTGAAGCCATTTTATTGGGTATAGGGGCAGGGATTATTTCATCGTTTTTAACAGGGCCTGTTTTTTTTGCAATGATAAAAACAAGTATCGAAAGGGGCTTCAAAGCTGGTTTTTCTTTAGCTGTTGGTGTAATTATTAGTGATATTATTCTAATTGCTTTAGTCCTTTTTGGTAGCCAGTTTTTCGAATACAAAGCTAGTTTTGACAAGTATGTAGGATTGATTGGTGGTATATTCTTACTGGCAGTTGGCATCTACTATCTTCTTTCCAAAATAACCGTTAATTACGATAGTTCTACATTAAAAAAAGTAAGTAAGCGTGGCTACGTGTTAAAAGGCTTTCTGATGTGCATCCTAACGCCTTCTACTTTAATGTTTTGGATTATTGTTAGTGGAATAATTTCAGTTAAACTCAACAATATGTTAACTGAAAAATTAGTTTGCTTTTTCATTGCAATGGCAACACAACTTTCTATAGATGGCGCAAAAAGCTTTTATTCGAGTAAGCTTCGTTATAAAATTAAAGAAGATTCGTTAAAAAAATTAAACAAAATAGCAGGCGTTATCATTGTTTTCTTTGCTATTTGGCTAATGTACAAAACATACGTTCAGTTTTACGCCTAATGAGACAATAAGAAAACCGCCAAAATTATATAGGCAAAAATCTTAAAACTATTACAGCAATAGGGTGTTTATTAAATATTATTAATCATACAATTTTATGTATTTTTGATAAATTAATCATTCTCCCTATGAAAAGCGAATACATCTACATCCCTTTTAATAATTCTAATGAGAATTATATTGAAGAAATGGCAAATTTATCCAGCAAATTATTTCATGTAAGTGCAGACGTAAGTTCTGATAAGAAATGTTTGCAAATTGAATCTGAGAACCAAAATTTAGTTTCTGTTATTGTGAATCCAGTGTATGCAATTATTACAAAAATAATTGAAAGTGACTTAGCTAACGAAGTTTTTGAAACATTAAAGGTTAATACAAAAAGATTCTGCAATTAGTGTAGAATCAATTCAACAAAAAAAGCTCATACATAATATGAGCTTTTTTTGTTGTTTTAGAATTAGAACTTATTAATAAGCTCTTTGGTTATTTCCTTCTTTCCAATTAACAAAAGCTTTGTTTACAACCTTGTTACCACCTGGAGTTGGATAATTACCAGAGAAATACCAATCGCCTTTGTTTTTCGGACAAGCGATATGTAAGTTTTCTAAGCTTTGATAAATTACTTCAACTTCTGCAACAGTACCTTTCGGTGTAATGATTTGAGCAATTTTTGCCGAAATTTCTTCTGGACTAAAAGGCTTATATATATCTTTTACATGATTTACAATTTCCTCTTTTGGAAGCAATAAAGAAGCTTTACATTTTGTATAAACATCTTCAATAACTTGCCACATTCCTCTTTCTGTAAGTAATTGTATTGCTGCATCAAAAGCTACAAACTGCCCCATTCTACTCATATCAATACCGTAACAATCTGGATAACGAATTTGAGGAGCAGAAGAAACAATTATAATTTTCTTAGGATGCAGGCGATCTACAATCTTAATAATACTTTGTTTTAGCGTAGTACCACGAACAATCGAATCATCAAGTGCTACCAAAGTGTCCTGATGGTTATTTATAATACCGTAAGTCGTATCATAAACGTGTGCAACCATTTCACCACGATCTGCATCCTGCGTAATAAATGTACGAAGTTTCACATCCTTTACCGCAAGTTTCTCTACCCTTGGTGCCATAGAAAGTAATTCATCAAGCTCTGTATCGCTCAATTGCTCTTTTCTATGTAAAAGTGTGTCCTTTTGATGATTACGAACATATTGTTGTACACCATCAACCATTCCAAAGAAAGCAACTTCTGCTGTGTTCGGAATAAATGAGAATACCGTATTCTTTAAATCATGACCAACAGCTTTAAGCACCTGGTTACATAATAAACGACCTAATTGCTTACGCTCGCGATAAATTTCTACATCACTTCCTTTTGAAAAATAAATACGCTCAAAAGAACAAGATAATCTTTCAGTAGGTTCGCGAAACTGCTCCATACTTACTTCACCATTTTTCTTAATGATTAATGCATGACCAGGATCGATTTCTTTTACATCTTTAAACTGAATATTAAAAGCAGTTTGCAAAGCAGGTCTTTCTGAAGCAGCTACGACAATTTCATCGTCATAATAATAATATGCCGGACGAATGCCCGCCGGATCACGCATAATGAACGAATCGCCATTACCAACCATACCACAGATAGAATAACCACCATCCCAGGTTTTAGCCGAGCGACGCAGAATATTTGCAATATCTAAATTATCAGAGATTTTGTGGGTTATAGCCACATTATCATGGCCTTCTTTTTTATACTGATCGAAAAGGTCTTGATTTTCATCATCTAAGAAGTGACCAATTTTCTCAAGAACAGTTACAGTGTCGGCTTTCTCTTTTGGATGCTGACCTAACTCGTATAGCTGCTCTAATAATTCATCAACATTAGTCATATTGAAGTTACCTGCAATAACCAGGTTACGGGTCATCCAGTTGTTTTGCCTTAAAAATGGATGGCAATTTTCGATACTGTTTTTGCCGTGTGTACCATAACGCAAATGACCCATTAACACCTCGCCAATAAAGCTAACGTTGTTTTTGAGCCATTCTGTATCCTGCATTAATTCAGGCGTATTTTCTTGTATATCAACGAATTTGCCTTGAACATACTCGAAGATATCTGCTACCGCATTCGAAGCCATACTCCGATATCGGCTAATGTACCTACTGCCAGGTTTCATATCCAGCTTAATGGTTGCAATACCTGCGCCATCCTGGCCCCGGTTATGCTGTTTTTCCATTAAAAGGTATAATTTATTAAGGCCGTAAAGTGCAGTACCGTATTTCTGCTGGTAGTAAGATAGTGGTTTTAACAGGCGAATAAAAGCGATTCCGCATTCGTGTTTTATCTGATCACTCATTGTGTGGGTTTGAAGCCGCAAAGTTATCCTTTTAAACCATAGCTACCTAAACAAAAGTGTTTTCTTTTGTCACAATGGAGTTAATTTGAAATAAACTAAAATGGAAGAAATTGTTAAAACAGTTAATAATCAATAGCAAATTACAATAGCATCTCGATAATGAAAACCTTAAAAAAACCAAACAAAAATGTAATTACTATGGCAAGACAGCATATTATCTGGCAACTCAATGTAAAAATAGAAATGTATATGTGTTAAATAAAGCAAGCTAGATGAAGCGCATGCCTATTGCATACATAAGGCATACCTAAGGCATGATACGTGCATGTTAAGGCATATATTATGCATACATAGAATATTACATTTTAGCAGATTTTAAATTCTCGCCAAAAAATATAGAAGCATGCTCATCAAATGCATTCGTATCGCCACTGGTATAAAATGATTTAAAACCTGTTTTGGCTAGCTGACTATCAATTCCAGGATGCCTATCTAAATAATCGACTAAACTAGCAGCCACAATTTCTCCCTGCGTTAAAATATTTATATAATCGGGCAAACTTGCCTTTAGTTTGGGCAATAATAGTGGGTAATGAGTACAAGCCAATAAAACACAGTCAATATCATCCGCCTGTGCCAACAATGCATTACAATATTCATTAACGAAAAAATCTGCACCAGATTGAAGATGTTCATTATTTTCGATTAATGGAACCCACATTGGGCAAGCTTGTTGATGAACTTTAATATCAGGAAAAAACTTGTTAATTTCCAACAAGTAAGATTTAGAATTAACGGTGCCTCTGGTTCCCATTACCCCTACCTGTTTACTTGTAGTGTAACTACCAATAACTTCTGCAGTAGGCCTGATTACACCCAGTACTCGCCTATCGGGATATTTAGTAGGCAAATTCTTTTGCTGGATGGTTCGCAAAGCTTTAGCCGATGCTGTGTTACAAGCCAGAATAACCAATTTACAGCCTTTACTAAAAAGCCATTCTACACATTCTAAAGTATATCGATAAATGGTTTCAAAAGAATGATCTCCATATGGGGATCGTGCATTATCACCAAGATAAATATAATCGTATTGAGGTAGCTTTTCGGCAATTGAACGGAATACCGTTAAACCTCCGTAACCAGAATCGAAAATACCTATTGGAGATGATTGTTGCATATTGCATCGTTTAATTGCTAAATTATTTATTTCTGCATTGTAGCAATCAAACAATTTAGCAATTTATTTTCAAGGATAAATCTTTTGAACAAAAAAGCGGAATTAAGTTGACCTTAATTCCGCAGTATCTATTCTTGAAACAGATTTTATAAAGTTTAAATTATTTCTTAGGTGCTGGTGCTTTTGTTGCAGTTGCAGTAATCCCTAATTTAGTTTTTACGGCACCAGTGATGTCATCGCCACCTTCCCAGAAAACTAAGTTATTACCACCTTGTCCGTTAGCGACATCAAAAACATATGCTAAACCTTTTTCTTTTGCAATTGCAGAGATAGCTGTTGCAACTTTACCTTGGATTGGCTGAAATAACTCACCTTGTTTAGTACCTAAATCTTGTTGAGCTTTAGTTTGTGCATCTCCAATACGTTTTTGTAAATCTTGCAATTCTGTAGCTGCTGTTTGTAATTCTTTATCAACAGTTTCTTTATTTGCTTCGCTACGAGTTTTCTCTTTAGCTTGAGCAGCTGTTAATTTTGATTGATATTCTTTAATCATCACATCTATTTCAGCCTGCTTAGTTTTACTTAAGTTTTCTAAAGTAGTTTGTGCTGTTTTAGATTCAGGCAAGTTTGCAAATACCTCTTCTGAATTTACGTGACCAATCTTTTGCTGTGCATTTGCCATATTCGCTGTAAACAATAAACCTGCTGCTACAAAGAATACGTTAATTAACTTTCTCATGTTTTATTTTACTTTTTATTTTTTTAATTGTTTTTCCTAATTCAAAGGGGCGAATATACTAATTATTTACAGTCCCCGGTTTGTAACCTAACTTTACAATTACATCATTACTAACATCGTAACTGCTGCTTGCATAAATCATCATTGTGGCTTCACTACTTTTATCAAAGATAAAATCAAGAAACTTTGCCTTTGCAATTTGCTTAATTACATCTGCAACTTTTTCTTGAATAGGCTTGATAAGCTTAATTCTACTTTGAAAAAGATCGCCATCTGGTCCAAATTTTTGACGCTGAAATTCTTTAGCGGCTTTTTCTTTTTCGATAATTTCATTTTCACGACGTTTACGCATATCATCCGTTAATAAAACCTGATCGGCTTGATAAGCTTTGTACATCCTGTCGATTTCACCGAAGTTTGTATCAACCTGCTGCTGCCATTGTTTAGAGGCTACTTCCAGTTGACTTAAAGCAGACTTATACTCAGGCATATGCTTCAGAATATATTCTGTATCTACATAAGCAAACTTTTGGGCAAAAGCGCCGAAAGTTGTGCAAAGTAAAAATGCTATAAAAAGGTACTTTTTCATCAGTTAATAATTGTTTTTTAATTGATGAAGCGACCAGAAATTTTTACACTTCTCATTTTTAGTATGAAAAAATCCTGATGGTTTCATTTGTGTGTGTGCATTTAATGATTAGTTCAACCTAAGCTTTGTATTAACTCAAGTTGGTTTGTTTTATTGCATAATTAATTATTTTTTTAATCATAAACAATTAAAATCCTCCTAATTGTTGTGCGATACTAAAATGGAACTGACCTTTGTTAGCATCAGGTAAACCTGGTATTGCATCGAAACCGTAACCATAATCAATACCCAATAAACCAAATATAGGTAAGAATATACGTGCACCAACACCAACAGATCTTCTAATATTGAAAGGATTAAAATCATTAAATCTATCCCATGTGTTACCGCCTTCAGCAAATGCTAAAATAAATGCAGTTGCTTGCTGGCTTTTAATTACTGGATAACGAGCTTCCAAAACGTATTTAGTGTAAATTGGACTACCTGATGTTTGTGCCTGAGAAGCATTAGCTCCAACAGGAATTACAGTATTGTTAGCGTAACCACGCATCGCAATTAACTCAGAGCCTTGCAAGAAATCAAATCCTTGCATACCATCACCACCTAATTTAAATCTTTCGAATGGAGATTGACCAACACCACTATTGTATGAACCTAAGAAACCAAACTGTGCCTGTGCTTTAATTACAAACTGACCACCTACACGCTGATACCATTGCGAATCAAATTTCCATTTATGGTATTCTGTAAATCTGTATTTAGTTTTATCAGATGCTGTAGCATAATTAACCTTATTAAACAGTGAATATGGAGGTGTTGCCTGAACTGTAAAACGTAAGAATGAACCTGAAGTCGGATAAATCGGCGAATCTCTCGAATCACGACTAATCTCTTGTGATAAATTAAAGTTATAAGATGTACCTGTTGAGAATTTGAAACCAGGATAATTCTGCAGAATATACTGTTGGAAACTTAACGCGTGACTTAACTGAAAATAGTTGTCTGGCCAGTTTAATCTTCTACCTAAACTAACAGTTACCCCATTTAAACGTATTTTGTAATAGTTAGGATTACTAGAATCGCCAATACCGCTAGATTGCAATGAAGTAAATGCACTAACACCAAAACTTACCGGTTTCTCACCACCAAACCAAGGTTGAGAGAAAGAGAAACTATAAGATTGATAGTATTTACCATTCGTTTGTCCACGTAAGCTTAATTTCTGTCCATCGCCTTTTGGTAATGGCTTGTAAGCTTTAAGATTAAATAAATTTCTTAACGAGAAATTATTAAAGGTTAAGCCTAATGTACCAATAATACGGCCACCACCGAAACCACCAGATAGCTCAATTTGATCTGAGGGTTTCTCTTCTACAGCATACTCAATATCTACTGTCCCATCCGAAGGGTTAGGACGAGGAGTCGGAACTGTCTTCGACTCATCAAAGTTACCCAATGCACCAATTTCACGTACCGTACGAATTAAATCACTTTTATTAAATTTCTGTCCTGGTTTTGTACGAATCTCACGCAATACAACCTTATCATTTGTAATGGTGTTACCTTTTAATGTAATACGATTATTGGTGTATTGCGGGCCTTCGTAAATACGCATCTCAACATCAACGGTATCATTATAAATTTTAGTTTGAACTGGGTCTATATTAAAAGTTAAATAACCGTTATCAGTATATAAGCTATTGATATCGCCACCATTTTCACCACCACCATTAATTTTTTTATCGAGCTTATCTTCACTAAAAATATCACCTTTTTCGATACTTAGTACCTTATTTAAGATTTCGGTAGTGTAAATTGCATTTCCAGCCCAGGTAATTTTACCGAAGTAATATTTTTTACCTTCATAAAGATCCATTTTAATGTTAACCTTTTTACGGTTAAATTGATAGATACTATCTTTTAAAAGTTCTGCATCACGATATCCCTTTTCGTGCAATTTAGAGATCATTTTAATTTTGTTCTCTTCATATTTTTCTTTACTAAATTTACCAGAACCCCAAAAACGCCACCATGCAAATTGCTTCGGATTTTTTAAGTATTTTCTTAATTTGGCCGCTTTAAAATCTTTATTACCTGTAAAATCGATATGCTGAACTTTAACACGATGTCCTTTATCGATATTAGCTTCTAATACAACGCTGTTTTCTGAGTTTGGATCTTTACGGGTTGTGTAATTAATTTTTGTAAAGAAATAACCTTTATCTAATAAATACTTTTTTACAATGGCAGAAGTTGTATTGTATAAATTATCATTAACAATTTTACCGGTTTTATCATTAAGTTTTTCTTGAATTGCTGTTTTTTCTGATTTACGAACACCTTTTAGATCGATAGAACTTAAACGAGGACGCTCGACTACTTCAATTTCGAAATAAACAGTATCCTGAACAAATTTTTCAATATTTAATTTAACATCATCAAACAATCCTTGTGCCCATAGCGTCTTAATAGCCTCAGCTGTTGCTTCGCCTGGTAAAACAACTTTATCACCTTTTGCTAATTTTGATAAAGTAACCAATACTTCTTTATCCAAGTATTCTGTACCAGTAATTTTGGTTCCACCTATGATGTATTCTTTTGGACTAAAATAATCGAGATCTAAGCCACCAACCTTTAACGAGGGGGTTGCCGGAGCCTGGCCTTGTGGACGTATTTGAGCAAAGGCCGGAGCGGCTAAAACTAATAGGATTAAAACTTGAAATATTCTTTTCATTAAAATAATTTGTTCAGTAATGGCCACGAAGGTAACAATGTTTTACAAAGCAAAATTGCTTTATTTTCCATACCTGTGTAGTGGTTACATTTATCGTATAAAAGTGCTGCTAAGTTAATTTAAACGCTTGTTAAAAAGTGTTAAAAGTAAAATTAGTTTAATTGTTCGCTAATTTTACCAAAACGGCGTTCGCGTTTTTGATAATCTACAATGGCTTCAAAAAGATTTTCTCTTCTAAAATCTGGCCATAAAACATCAGTAAAATAAAACTCTGTATAAGCCATTTGCCAAAGCAAATAATTACTAATACGGTGTTCGCCACTGGTGCGGATCATCAATTCAGGATCAGGAATATTTACAGTAGTTAATTTCGACGAAAACAACTCTTCATCTATATCATTAATATCAATTGTATTGTCTTTTACTGCAACAGCAATTTTCTTTGCTGCATTTACAATTTCCCACTTGGCACTGTAGCTTAAAGCAAGCGTTAATGTACATTTTACATTATGCGCTGTTTTATCCATTGCTTCTTTCAAATCATCTATACATTCTTGTGGTAAAGATTCGATATTGCCTATGGCATTAAGCTTAACATTGTTTTTGTTAAGTGTTTCGGTTTCTTTATTTATGGTCGAGATTAGTATTTGCATTAAAGCATCTACTTCTGCTTTCGGGCGGTTCCAGTTTTCTGTAGAAAAAGCGTAAAGTGTTAAGTACTCTATACCAACTTCTACGCAACCTTCTACAATGTCTTTTACTGAAAGTACACCTTGTTCATGACCAAAAACTCGCATTTTGCCCTGGCCTTTAGCCCATCGTCCATTACCATCCATTATAACGGCAATGTGCTTTGGTAGGCGGCTATAGTCTATTTGTTCTTTAAATCCCATTAATTATTTCAAAATCAGCTTAAAAGGAATAGCATTTTGAGGATACAAAGGTAAAAGATATGCCAACACTAACAAATAGATAAGTGTCTCTTTTTCTAAAATCTCCTCTTTGCGTTCCGGGTACACCAATTCCGTTTGGTTTATTTAATGATGGATCGGATAAATTTAGTGATGGATTGTTACCATATACCGGTTTTACTGGATAAACCCCACTTACATCATCTAAATAATCAGTAAAAGCCGTTCTATAGCCTAGTTCTGTAAATATACTCCAGTTATCTTTATAATTATATCGAAGGCCACCTCCAAATGGAATTGTTAATGCCGTATTATTATATTCATTTTCTTGCCCTTCGGTGCGTAGGTAATCTAATCTATAAGTCTCACCTTCGTATTTTACTGTAGGTTTAAAATTGATAAAACCTACACCTGCAAACAAATAAGGTGTAAATCTCCTGGTTCCATCGTTAATAGAATAATCAAAAAAGTTAAAATCCAATATTGCACTTCCTTCATTTAATGAAGTTTTGAAACGTAAATTACGTTCCCTGAATTGTTCATTACTAGAATTTGCATCATCGGCCTTAATTTGTCCGTAATTATAATTTAAGCGAACACCGATGTATGAATTAAAGTTACGTTTCACAAAAGCGCCTGCATTTAAGCCACTTACCTGAACCAGATTGTACTGATTTAAATCGCCAACGTAACCTGCTCCACCAGCAGAAACACCAATTTCCCAGGCCCCAAGAAAAGACTGTGCTTTGCCTAGCTGCGAAAAGGGTAATAAGAAGAGGATGAAAAAGATACGTTTGCTTAGCGTCATACTTAATAGTTACGGGTATCGATGCCCCATAATAATTTATTCCTTAACGTGTTTAAATAAGTTTCATTGTTGAGACGAATAAGATTTATGCAAAAGTCGGCTTTTTTAATGGTAATTTTTACCGAACGCTCTACAGTAACCGTTCTGCTATCGCAGGATACAAGAAATTTGGACTCTCTGGCTTCTACTTCAAAAGACAAACTATTATCATCCGGAATAATAACCGGACGTACATTTAAGTTATGAGGCGCAATTGGCGTAATTACTACAGTTTCAGAATCGGGGTATATAATTGGTCCGCCACAGCTTAATGAATAAGCAGTAGAGCCCGTTGGTGTGGCAATAATTAAACCATCTGCCCAGTACGAATTTATAAATTCACCATTCATAGATGCATGAATAATCATCATTGCAGAATTATCACGACGGTGAATAGTGATATCATTTAAGGCAAAATTTTCTTCTCCAAAAAGATGATTATCAGACTCTAAGCTTAAAAGTGAACGCTCATCCAATGTATATTCGCCATAAATTAGTGCTTTTAACGCAGATTCTATTTCGCCTTTATTTATACTGGCTAAAAAACCTAAACGACCAAAATTAATACCAATAACCGGGATACCAGAATCTCTGATTAATGAAAGTGTATCTAATAATGTTCCATCTCCGCCTAAGCTTAATAAAACATCAGCATGTTCTTTTAATTCTTTATGATTATGAAATATAACGGTATTTGCCGGGATTTTAATTTTTCCGTGTAAAGAGTTCTTAAATTTATGATGAAGAACAGGCTGAACGTTGTGGCTCTTTAAATGATCAAAAACTTCCTGAACGTAAGGTAAGACCGTATCATTAAAGTCTCTTCCATAAATCGCAATCCTCATAATAAATTTAAACGTTTAAATAGTTCATAAAAGAATCATAACGTTCTTGAGAACCATCGTCGATTTGGGTATTGTTATAAACTTCTTTAACCTGATAATCGTATCGTTCTAAAGATGCAACAAGGGAAGTAATTTCAGTTTTATTTATTTTCAGTGTTACTTCTAGTCGGGTAGAATCCTCGAAAGAATTAACATAAGATGAAAGTATTTGAGCATTATCTGCTTCTACAATTTGTGCTATGTGCGCCAAGGAATTATCGCGGTTGCTAATTTCCAGTACAATAATCCCACCAGGTTCATTAACAGCATAAAGCTCTGCAACAGAATCTATAATGTTATTAATAGAAATAAGGCCGGCATAATTCTTCTGTTGATCTAAAACCGGAACGGCTGTTAACTTTAATGTACTCAAAAGCCTTATAACATCGTAAGTATGTGCATTTGTAAAAACAAAGGCATTCAAAAGATTGGCTGAAACATCTTTTACTAAAACATCATGGTCGCGAATTTCAAGCAAATCATCCTCAGCAAGTAAACCTAAAAATTGGGCATTATTAACCACAGGCATATGCTTAAGCTTAAATTCGTTCATACGATCTAAAGCTTTTTGCACCGTGTCGTCCGTTTTAATTGGCGGTATTGCGTTCGATATGATTTCTTCGGCAAACATTTATTTTAATAATATTCTATCTAAAAATTTCTCTAAATAACTATTAAACACCTCCGGGTGCTCCATCATTGGCGCATGGCCACATTTTTCGACCCAGTTTAACTCTGAATTTGGTAGTAATTGATGAAATTCTTCTGCAACTTCTGGCGGCGTAACTTTATCATTTCTACCCCAAATTAATGAAACAGGGATGGTAATTTTTGATAATTCTTTACTCATGTTATGTCGTATTGCAGACTTAGCCATAGTTAAAATTCGAATTACCCTAGATCTATCATTAACCGTTTTAAATACATCTTCTACAAGCTCTGGTGTTGCCGTTGCCGGGTCGTAAAATGTAAATTCTACCTTTTCTTTAATATAATCGTAGCTTTCTCTACGAGGGAAAGAGCCACCAAATGCGTTTTCGTAAAGACCAGAACTACCTGTTAAAACTAAAGCTTTAACAAATTCTTGATGTGCTACCGTAAAAACTAAACCAACATGCCCGCCTAAAGAATTTCCGATAAGGACAACCTGATTAAGGTTTTTAAATTTCAGAAATCGATGAAGGTATCTTGATAAAGCTTTAACGCCTAATGTTAAAATAGGCAATTCATATATTGGTAATATTGGAACTATAACTCGGTATCTATCTTTAAATTGATCTAAAACCGGCTCCCAGTTACTAAGAGCGCCCATTAGGCCATGTAATAATACCAGCGTTTCGCCTTCTCCGGCTTCGATGTATTTAAATCCGTCTTCTTCTATTACGTGGTATGCCATATATTAATAGGTGGTATTGTGTTACTAAGTTAGTAGAGTAAAATTAAATTTTGGCATTTATATGCCTTTTTTATGAAATAAAACAGAAAACGGTCTAAAAACTTACATTTAAGTATCGAGAAACAAATATAAAGCTTCCTATAATCAGCTATCAAGATACAAAATTCATTTTGATCTTTAAGCTTTACGAGTTAGGCCAATTTCTCTTTAACAATTTCGGCAATCAGTTTTCCATCTGCTTTACCAACAAGTGCCTTATTAGCCATGCCCATAACCTTGCCCATATCTTTAACTGATGTAGCGCCTGATTGTTTGATAACATCGGCAATAATTGTTTCAATCTCTTCCCTATCTAATTGCTTTGGCAAAAACTGATTGATTACTTCAATTTCTTCTTCTTCTACCTTATATAAATCTTCGCGATTTTGTTGCTTATAAATATCAGCAGATTCTCTGCGTTGTTTTATTAACTTCTGAAGAATTTTAAGCTCTGTATCTTCTGTAATTTCTTCAGATGCGTCTTTTTCAGTTTTAGCTAAAAGAAGAGCTGCTTTTATTGCTCTTAAACCTCTTAGTTGAGCACTATTTTTAGCCAACATGGCTTTTTTAATTTCCTGATCTATTGTGTTCGATATCATATACTCAAAACCCCTAAAGGGGCCTCCTTTCTAAAGTTAAAATTATAGTTATATATCACCCAGTTCTAATTTCCCTTAAGGGGGTTAGAGGGTTTTATTGATTAACGTTGCTGTTGCCTGCACGGTTGGCATAATCAGCATATCGTTTATATTTACATGTTTTGGTCTGCTTACTGCGTACCAAATTGCATCTGCAATATCATCTGCAATTAATGGTTCAAAACCTTCGTATACTTTTTTGGCTCTTTCTTCGTCGCCTTTAAAACGAACGATTGAAAATTCGGTTTCAACCATACCTGGATTAATGGCTGTAACCTTAATTTCATGCTTTAAAAGGTCAATTCGCATTGATTTGTTTAGCGCATCTACCGCATGCTTACTGGCACAATATACATTTCCGTTTGGATAAACCTCTTTTCCGGCGATAGAACCAATATTAACGATATGGCCCGATTTATTAGGAATCATCCAGTTTGAAACAATTTTAGTTACATAAAGTAAACCTTTAACATTTGTATCAATCATTGCATCCCAATCGTCTGTGTTACCTTCGTTAATTGGCTCCAAACCTTGGCTTAAACCAGCATTATTAACTAAAACATTCACTTTTTTCCAATCTTCCGGTAAAGCTTCAAGAGCAGCTGATAAACGCTCTTTATCGCGTACATCTGCCAAAACCTGCTTTATAGTAATTCCATATTTAGCTTCCAAATGATGCGCTGTTTTTTCTAAACGATCTGCTCTTCTGGCAACTAAAACTAAATTATAACCATTTTGTGCAAATATATGTGCACACGCCTCTCCAATACCCGAAGTTGCGCCTGTAATTAAAGCTATTTTAGACATTTGATAAATATTTTAAGGTGCAGCCTGCTTTAAACAAGCTCCTCAACGGAGACAAAGGTAAGTTTTTTTGGTTTGTTAGGCTACTCGAAAAACAAGCTGAATGTAAAATGACGAAGCTTAGTTTTATCTAAAGGATTTGCAAATACAGTATTATCGTGTTGCAAAATATCATTCATAGAATAAGAAACTTTAATCTCTGGCGACATTTTGAAGTATTCGAAATATAAATCGAAACCGATTCCGGTTTCATAAGAAAGATAATTTCTTTTATTTTTTAGTAACTTATCAATCGGACTTTGCCCTTCATCAAAAGTTTTCTTTTTTGATGCGATGTCCATCGAATATTTTGCACCACCTATCCAATAAGCCCTAAAATTATTTAAACGATTTGATTTGATTTTTAATGATAAAGGGATTTCAAACATCGTGGCCTGAACTTTTTTATCAATTGAAGTTTGAAAACCTGCCGAAGTAAATGAAGTTGTTGGCGAAGCTGTTTCAGGGCCTGGCTCGTATTCATAACGCATTATCCTATCGCTAAAAATTAATGATGGTGTTGCTCTTAAATCAAAGTTTTCTGAAATTCTTCTATTAACAACAAAGCCTAAACCAAAGCCTGCTGATGGCGGACTTGATATTGCCCGCATATACTGTGTAACTTGCCTGCCATCTGCAGAATTATAAGTTACCCCATTACCATCGGCAGTTTCATAGAAAACATTTCTCCAATTAGCGGCCTTTAAAATTTTGTATTCGGCAGAAATATACTGAAAGCTGAAACCAAAATGTAAGTCTTCATCATCTACTCCACCGCCCCAGTTTTGGGCAAATGCAATATTACTAATCGTAAGAAAGGAGATGATGAGGCTTAATTTTTTTATCATTTAATACCAGTGTATATCGAACTTATACCAAACGTCAAAATTCTTTGTTTGGTACTTTTGAAACCTACTTTTTCCATTAACGTTGTAAAATCTTTGCCATCAGGAAAAGCAGCTACAGATTCTGGAAGATAGGTATATGCTCTTGCATCTTTCGAAAATAGTTTTCCAAAGAATGGTGTAACCTGCTTAAAATAGAAACTATATAATTGCTTAACAGGAAAAACTTTTGGTTTCGAGAATTCGAGAATAACCATTTTACCACCGGGTTTTAAAACCCTGAACATATCTTGTAATCCTTTCTCAAGATTTTCGAAATTACGAACACCATAGGCACAAGTAATGGCATCGAAAGTATCATCGCTAAAATGTAAACCTTCCGAATCGCCAACCTGAACAGAAAACACCTCGTTTAAACTGCGCTCGTTAATTTTCTTTTTCGCCACATCAAGCATTCCTTCAGAAATATCTACACCAATAACTTTTTCAGGGTCCAGTTTTTTAATGGCTTCGAAAGCAAAATCACCTGTTCCTGTAGCAACATCAAGCATATTTCGTGGATGCAAAGAAACCAATTCTTTAATCGCCTTCTTACGCCACAAAACATCAATCCCTAAAGAAAGGAAATGATTTAAAAAATCATAAGTGCCCGAAATGTTATTAAACATGGTTGCAACCTGCTCTTTTTTGGTTGCATCTTCTAGTTGATATGGAGTGATATTCTGATTCATGATATAGGGCAAAGATAAGTTTATTGTTGAAATGTTTTAGAAGTTGAAAGGCTGAAATGTTTGCTAAACGTAAAACATTAAGGTAATGCCAGCTTAAAACTTTACAACATCTAATCCTTTTAACATTACAACCTTTAATTCCTACCTTTGCATTATGATTATCAAAACGGCAACATTTGTTTGCAGCAACACCCAGATTTCGGCTTTGCCGGCACCAACTATGCCCGAATATGCATTTATCGGTCGTTCTAACGTGGGTAAATCTTCTTTAATTAATATGCTGGTTAACCATCATGGTTTAGCTAAAACATCGCAACGTCCCGGTAAAACCCAATTAATCAACCATTTTTTAATTAATCAGGAATGGTACATTGTCGATTTGCCAGGTTATGGCTATGCAAAGGTTTCTAAAACCAGCAGAGAAAAATGGGAGAAATTTATTCGTGCTTACATCACCAAAAGAGAAAGCTTACAATGCATTTTTGTATTGATTGACAGTAGATTAGAACCACAACAAATCGACATAGAGTTTTGCTATTGGTTAGGAGAAAAACAAATTCCTTTCGCGCTTCTTTTTACAAAAGCCGATAAACAAGGTATGAATGAATCGATAAAAAATGCTAACGCATTTAAGAAAAAGCTTGGAGAATTTTTCGAAGAGATACCTACAAGTATTATCACTTCTGCCGAAAAACAGACGGGTAAAGAGGATGTTTTAAACTTTATTTACGAGGTTAATAAAGATTTCGTTAAACCAATTATTACTAAGCAGTTTTAGAAACCATCGCTTTACCGAAGCCGGATTTTATAAAACATCGTATATATTAAAATGAAAAAATACTTTTCACTCGTATTATTCGCACACTCTATTTTCGCTCTGCCCTTTGCCATGATTGGCTTCTTTTTAGGCGTTACAACAACAGAAAATCCATTTCAATTTCAAAAACTGATATTAGTTTTGCTTTGTATGGTTTTCGCCCGAAATTCGGCAATGGCATTTAACCGCTATTTGGATAGGAATATTGATGCAAAAAATCCACGCACGAAAATGCGTGATATTCCGGCAGGAAAGGTTTCGGCAAATGAAGCCTTGATTTTTGTAATTGCAAACTGTGTTTTCTTTATTATATCTACATTTTTCATCAATAGCCTTTGCTTTTACTTATCGCCAATTGCACTATTTGTAGTGCTGTTTTATAGTTATACAAAAAGATTTACTTCACTTTGCCATTTGGTTTTAGGCCTGGGTTTATCACTCGCTCCTATTGGCGCATATATTGCCGTTACTGGCCAATTTGCTTTGGTACCCGTTTTATATTCTTTCGCTGTACTATTTTGGGTTAGCGGTTTCGATATTATTTATGCTTTGCAGGATGAAGATTTTGACCGTGAAGAAAACTTACATTCTATACCATCGGCACTTGGCATAAAAAATGCATTAAACGTTTCTATTGTATTGCATATTTTTTCTGCTGCTTGTGTTATTGCTCCTATATTTTTAATGCCGAATTCATTTAGCTGGGCCTATTACATTGGCGTTGCTTTCTTTTGTTTTGCGTTGACGTATCAGCATTTGCTGGTAAAACCAACTGACATTAGCAAAGTAAATAAAGCATTTGCAACTACAAACGGTATGGCATCAGTAGTATTTGCTGTTTGCTTTTTAATTGATACATACTTAAGGATTAAATAATAGAATTTTGAATGAATGATTTTTGAATGAAGCGAAAGGCCAAAATCATTCTCTGATTGACTCATTAAATAATTCTCTAATTAAATATTATGATTATTACTAAAAAACCAAGAACATATATTCCACAGGATTTAACAATTAGTTGGGAAAGTTTAGAGCCACTCTTTACAGAGCTACAAAACCGCGAAATTAATAGTGCCGATGAACTTGAGCAATGGTTAAAAGACCGTTCCGAGTTAGAAGCAGCTTTAGAAGAAGATTTCGCTTGGCGATACATAAAAATGAGTTGCGATACAGCAAACGAAGAATTGGTTAAAAACTTCCAATATTTCGCTACGGAGATTGAACCTAAAATTTCGCCCTTATCAAATGAATTGAATAAAAAATTCAGCGATAGCCCATTTATGGATGACTTGGACAAGGAAAAATATTTCGTTTACAGCAGAGCGATAAAAAAAGCTTTAGAGCTTTACCGTGAAGAAAACATCGAATTGTTTACCGAATTACAAGTTAAGCAACAAAAATATCAAGGCATTACAGGGGCAATGAGTGTCGAAATTAATGGTCAGGAATATACATTAGAACAAGCCTCAATTTTTGTAAAAGATTTAAATCGTGAAGTTCGTGAAAATGCCTGGAAAACTATTCAGCAACGCCGCTTAATTGACAAGGATGATTTAAACATCTTGTTTGATGAACTGATTAAATTACGTAATCAGGCTGCCTTAAACGCAGGTTTTGAAAACTACCGCGATTATATGTTTCAGGCATTAGGTCGTTTTGATTATACACCCCAAGATTGTTATGATTTTGCAAGTGCTATTGAAAAAGAAATTGTTCCGATTTTAAAAGAACAAGCAGAAAAACGTCGCGAAGCTTTGGCTTTAGAAACTTTAAAGCCTTGGGATTTAGAAGTAAGCGTGAGTGGAAAACCGGCTTTAAAACCTTTTAATAATGGAACTGAATTAATTGATAAAAGCATTGCCTGCTTTAATGCTATCGACGAAAAACTGGGTAATAAATTAGCCATAATGAAAGCCAATAATCTTTTCGATGTAGAAAGCAGAAAAGGTAAAGCACCTGGTGGCTACAATTATCCATTGGCAGAAACAGGTGCTCCGTTCATCTTCATGAATTCTGCAAATTCGCTTCGCGATTTAACTACAATGGTACACGAAGGTGGCCATGCGATTCATACTTTCTTAACTGCAAATTTAGAGCTTAACGATTTTAAGCATTGCCCTTCGGAAGTTGCCGAACTTGCATCGATGAGCATGGAATTAATTTCAATGGATAATTGGAATGTTTATTTCAATAATGCAGAAGACTTGAATCGTGCTAAAAAAGAACAATTGGCAGATGTGTTAAAAACTTTGCCTTGGGTTGCCGTTATCGATCAGTTTCAACATTGGATTTATACAAACCCAGATCATACCGCAGCAGACAGAGAAGAAACTTTTAAACAAATTTATAATCGTTTTGGTGCTGGCTTTGCAAACTGGGATGATTTACAAGCCGAGTTTGGTAACGTTTGGCAAAAGCAATTACATCTATTTGAAGTTCCTTTCTATTATATCGAATATGCAATTGCTCAATTAGGTGCAATTGCAGTTTGGAAAAACTATAAAGAAAATCCTGAAAAGGCATTGGAGCAATACTTAGCTGCACTTGCTTTAGGTTATACAAAACCGATGAACGAAATTTACGAAACGGCTGGTATTAAGTTTGATTTTAGTGCAGAATACGTAAAAGAGTTAGCTCAATTTGTTAAAGAAGAGTTAGAGAAATTGGGATAAATTATTTTTATAAGGTGCGTGGAGACACGCACCTTGGCTATTGCTCCAAAAAAAGATGTCACTTTCCATTGTTAAACACAACATTATAAGTCGAACTATCTTGGCTATTGCCACGGAAAGTGTCTCCACTTTTCATAAGATTTATTGAAATTATCTAAGCCGTAGCATAATGTTGCGGTTTTTTGAAAATCATTCTCATTTGTAAAATTTTGTTAATTAAGTTAAACATTGTTAAAACTTAATTTTCGAATATCTAATAATTTAGTTTCGTGTACTCATTTTCTCAAATAAGGGAAAATAATCATCGAGCTTCTAAATTAACTATGAAACTATTCTCAACGTTTTTCATTTTTATTTCTATTTTTTTATCTGCAAATGCAAAAGCTCAAAATAGGAGTAGCAAAATTTCTGGCTTAATACTAAACGAAAAGAAAAAACCTATCTCTGCATCAATTGTAATAAAAAGCTTGCAGGATTCTACATTTAGTAAAATTGCATCATCGGATGATAATGGAAAATTCAAATTCGAAGATCTTCCTTTAGGAACATACTTAATTTCGATAAATACAATTGGCTTCAAAACTATAAACGAAAACATAGAAATCAGCAGTACACAATTATCATCGGATAAAACATTTGTTTTAATTGAAGAGCATAAAGATTTAGGAATTGTAAATATCTCTGTTAAAAAACCTTTAATTGAACGATTTAGCGATAAGACCATAATTAATGTTGAAAATAGTATCATTTCAACAGGGAATACAGCGTTAGAAGTATTGACAAAAGTACCAGGGGTTTCCGTTAATCAGGATGGGATTATCAGCGTTAAAGGAAAATCTGGCGTTAACGTTTTAATTGATGGAAAATCAACCTATTTATCTAATGAGCAGCTGGCAACAAGATTACGTTCTTTAAACAGCAGCGAATTAAAGTCGATTGAATTGATAACCAATCCATCGGCAAAATATGATGCAGAAGGAAATGCTGGCGTAATAAATATAAAACTTAAAAAGAATACAGGCTTTGGCACAAACGGTAATTTAAATTTGGGTTTCGGTTACGGCAAAAACCCCAAAAGCAACGCCGGAATTTCGTTAAATCATCGAAACAAAAGCTTTAATATTTTTGGCGATTATAATAATGATAATAATAAATATCAGGAAGATTTAAACATCAACAGAATTACCGATGACGGAATAACTAACACATTTTTTCATCAAAATAACAAACAGATTCGTTCCTTTCACAATAATAGCTATAAAGCTGGCATTGATTATTTTTTAAATAAGAAAAACACCTTAGGCTTTTTAACTTCAGGATATTTTAACCGTGGACACGATAGCTCGAATGGGCTTACTGATATTGGAACGAGTTTTACAAAGATTGATTCTTCAATAATTGCAGACAATCCATCAACAAGTAAATACACCAACCAAGCTTATAATTTAAATTACAAATATGTAATTGATACCCTCGCACAAGAATTGTCTATAGATTTAGATTATGCAAAATACAACAGCGAAGAAAATACGATTTACAACAACTATTTCTATGATGCAAACCGCAGCATATATAAAGAGCCATTAACTTTTAAAAATTTAACGCCATCATTAATAAAAATTAAAGCAGCCAAAATTGATTACGTTTTACCTTTAGGTACAAAAGCCAAATTCGATTTCGGGTTAAAGAGCAGTTGGGTAAGTACAGATAATGATTTTAGATTCGAAAATCTCATTGCCACCCAATGGCAAAATGATTTAGGCAGGAGCAACAGGTTTATTTATGAAGAGAACATAAATGCAGCTTATGTAAATTTCAAACGTGATTTTGAATTGACCAGTATTCAAGTAGGTTTAAGAACAGAGCAAACCAATTCTAAAGGAAACTCTGTTAACGAACAAAAAATTATTAAACGCCATTATTTTGATTTTTTTCCAAGTTTTTCTGTTAATCAAAAGTTATCAGAAAGCAATGAGCTAAGTCTTTCTTACAGTAGAAGAATCGAAAGACCAGATTACAAATCGCTTAATCCATTCGTTTATTTTGTCGATTTATATACTTTTAGCCAGGGAAATCCATTCTTAAATCCGCAGTACACAAATGCTTTTGAGCTTTCTTACAATTACAAAAAACAGTTAAATATTTCGTTGGGATATAGCATAACAAATAATTTAATTTTGGATGTTTTGCTTCCTGATGATACAAATAAAACGCTTTTTCAAACAGTTAAAAATCTTGACAAACAATATTCTTACGATTTAACGATTGGTTACCCGACAGTGATTTCTAAATTTTGGAATATGGATAATACGGTTACGAGCACATACAATCAAATTAAATCGTCGGATTTGGGTGGAAATAATTACAATAGAAAAAAAGTGAATTTTAGTTTAAACAGCAATCATAACTTCACGATTGGTCCTTCAATTTCAGCCGAACTTTCTGGTGAGTTTGTTTCTGCACAGATTTATGGAACTTACGCCATCAAACCTTATTATGGAATCGATTTTGGATTAAAAAAATCATTCTCTGAGAAAAAACTGAATTTAAAAATTGCCTTGAACGATATAATGAATAGCCGTAAAGCCAGAATTAGCAGTGCACTTTCTAATTTGAATTATAACCTTACTCAAAAGCAAGAAAGCAGAATTTTCAGACTGAGCTTAAATTATAATTTCGGTAGTAGTACAATCAAAGCTAATCGGGATAGAAAAACAAGTGTTACGGATGAAGAAGGCAGAATTAAGTAATATCATCTTTTAAATAGTACACCGAAAATTGAAACTTAGGCATACTGCCATTAATTTCACGATTGAACTGCGTAATCTAAACCCGATAATAGCGACAGCCCCCAATTTCTTCTATTGGGGCTAAAGCGGTTAGCGGGACTGAAGTAACCGATGAAAACAGAAAATGGCTTTTCAAATAACAGTTAAATTAATCTAATACGGTGTCTTTCTTCCTAGTTTTCATAATCAGAAACATCACTAATACGGAAAGCAAAATCATAACCAAATAACTATGACTTAGATTTAATTCATCCTTTGCCGGGATTAAATTTACTATTGAATAGCTCAAAAAAGAAACAATTACATAAGTTATCCCACCAGTTAAACCGCCGGCAATACCTGCATTTTTAGGAAATTTACTTAAACAGAATGTGAAATAGTTATTAAATGTAAACCCTGCCCCAATATGTATAATAAAGGCAAAAAAGATTAGCGACCAAAGATTGGCAACAAAGTTTATACTAATCATCATTAAAATAACGAACACAACTTGCAGTAAGGAGTTAATCATCAATCGCCCGAAAAATGGCTTGTTAATTGTGGCCTTACCAATAAAGCCGCCCACCATCCAGGCGAAGCCTAAAACCAACGAACTGTAGCCTGCTACAACTGGAGAAAAGTGAAGCTCATGTTCAATTATAAAAGGCCCGGTCATGTTGTAAACCATAACCATACAATAAGCCAAACCCAGCATAACAATACCTAATGTAAAGCTGGTGGTTTTAATCATATCTAAATAAATACCTGTAATTTTTTTTAGCTGAAAATCAGTAAAGTTTTTTAATGTTTCTCCGCTGAATAAGAATTCCAACAAAGCAAACACCAATGCAAAACCAGCTAAAAAATAGAAATTAGATTCCCAGCCAAAAGCAGTTTGTAAATAACCGCCCACAAAAGGCGCAATAATTGGCCCGGTAGACCAGATAATGGAGAACAAGCTTAGATAATGTTTCAATTTATCGCCAGAAAATAAATCTACAAAATAGGCTCTTTTAGCAACTACAATTGCGCCAACCGAAAGTCCATGAATAATCCTCATTAAATAAATCAGGTAAATATTATGGGTTATGGCAATTACTATGCTGGCTGCAGCAAAGATTAACAAAGCGTACAAACCTATTTTATATCGGCCGAAGCTATCTAAAATACTCCCGATAAACAGTTGGGCAACACCATAGCTAATTAAAAATATACTAAGTGTAAGCTGAACCTGAATATCGCTGACCTGCATTTCGCCAGCCATTGTTGGTAACGAAGGAATGTAAATATCTGTAGCAAAACCAGATAACGGAATCAACGCAAAAGCAAGTATTGTAGAAATCCCTTGATTCTTCTCTTTGATGTATTTTATGTTATTAATTTCTATTGCACGCATTGTTATATTTATTTGAAATCAAACATCGGCTAAAGCTTATTTATCTAATTCGAATGCAAAATTAGTGTTTTGCTTTAAACTGAAATTATGGAAATCAAAGAATTAGTTTTGGATAACAAATATTAAACTAATTTGACTTTCAATGTATAATTGAGGTAATCTCCTCTGAGATTTTTCTTATGTTTTATTTGTGTGAAGAAATTTACATCGTGCTTTAAACGTTTTTAACTGATATTTATTTAAGTTTGAAGAATACAACAACCAAAACAGATGTTCGAAAAGCTATTCAGAAAGAAATCTATTTCAAAGATATTACAAGATGCAGCAAACGGCTACGGCGACCATGAAAACACCTTACATAAAACGCTTGGCGTTCGGGATTTAACAGCTTTCGGTATTGCAGCGATTATTGGAGCCGGTATTTTTAGCACCATTGGTAAAGCCAGTGCAGATGGCGGTCCGGCGGTAATATTCTTATTTATTTTCACGGCTGTTGCTTGCAGTTTCGCTGCATTTGCATACGCAGAATTTGCGTCGATGGTTCCGGTTTCTGGTAGCGCATACACGTATTCTTATGTTGCATTTGGCGAATTAGTAGCCTGGATAATTGGCTGGTCGCTCATAATGGAATACTCAATCGGAAATATAACGGTTGCAATTTCCTGGTCTGATTACTTTACAGGCCTACTCTCCACCATAAAAATACCTGCGCTAGGCATAGAAGGTATCCACGTTCCAGATTGGATGACAATGGATTATTTAAGTGCTTATAATGGCCACAAACATGCCGAAGCGCTTCTGGCTGCAGGTAAAAATCTTGCAGATTTAGACTCTGCAACAATGCTAGCAAACAATGCATGGCTAACAGCTCCAAAAATTGGGAGTTTCCATATCGTTGCTGATATTCCCGCACTTGGAATCATTATCCTGATTACCTGGTTAATTTACCGAGGTATGAAAGAAAGTAGAAACGCAAGTAATGCAATGGTTGTGGTTAAACTTGCTGTTATCTTACTTGTGTTAGCTGTTGGTATTTTTTATGTAGATACTAAAAATTGGGATCCATTTGCACCAAATGGCGTTTCTGGCGTTTTAAAAGGAGTTTCTGCGGTATTCTTTGCCTACATCGGTTTCGATGCAATTTCTACAACCGCCGAAGAGTGCAAAAATCCACAACGCGATTTGCCTCGTGGTATGATGTGGGCGATTATCATTTGCACCATTCTCTACGTTGCGATTGCGCTGGTTTTAACCGGAATAGTAAAATCAGATACTTTAGCCGTTGGCGACCCATTAGCTTTTGTTTTCGACCAGATAGATTTAAAATTAATGAGCGGAATAATTGCTGTAAGTGCCGTTTTTGCCATGGCAAGTGTACTTTTGGTTTTTCAAATGGGACAACCACGTATCTGGATGAGCATGAGCCGCGATGGTTTATTACCGAAATCATTTTCTAAAATTCACCCGAAATATAAAACACCATCATTTGCAACCATTGTTGTAGGTTTCGTGGTGGCTGTACCATCGCTTTTCATGAATTTAACCATCGTTACCGATCTTTGCTCAATAGGCACTTTATTTGCCTTTGTATTGGTTTGCGCAGGAGTTTTGGTGCTGCAAAATCGCCCAGATGTGCAACGCGGCAAGTTCAGAATTCCTTATGCAAACAGTAAATTCATTGTTCCGATAGGTTTTATTGCAGGTTTAATTTTTGCTTTTACACAATACGGTACAGAAACAAAAGCATTCTTTTTTAATTCTCCAAAAACAGTTCAAACAGTAAATTTTGTTACCTCATTAACAGGTGATGAGCTTAGGATAGTAAAAGAAGAAATCATAAATAACGCAAAACCACAAATAATTTTAAGTGATAAAATTGATGCTGAATCTTATTTAAGTGGCTTGCCTGCTGATAGGTATGAACAGTTTATTTCGGCTTCAAAAGTTTCAATAGAAAAGAAATACGAAAGCGGTTGGAGCTTATTCAAGCATAAAATACCTATGTGGATTTTCCTAATTATCTGCGTAGTTATCTCCTATTACTGCATTACCAAAAACCTATCTTTAATACCTGTTTTAGGCTTAATTAGCTGCTTGTATATGATGTGCGAGCTTGGTATTTCTAACTGGATTGGTTTCGGAATATGGCTGGTAATTGGGCTGGTTGTTTATTTTGCTTATGGCTTTAGGCATAGTAAATTGGCGAAAGAAGCCGTTTAATTAAAAAGTTACAATAGACCTTTTTTTGAAAACGAGTGGTTAAGTTCTTATGAGGCTTTCCAGTCCCGCTATCGCTTATTGTCATCGTTTCGTACCTTAACTAGCTCTTTCGGGTTTAAAATGAAAGGCAATTACAAATCATCAAAAATAACAAGCTTTTTTTTTGCAATCGAAAAACATTAAAACTAAAAAATCCTCAGCCTTAACAAACTGAGGATTTTTTAGTTTAATCATATCCTACTATTTCTTTTTCTTAAATACAAAGAAGGTTAGAATAATCAAACCAACTCCCGAAAGAATAAGATAATATTCACTATGTGCTAAACCATTTACCTTCGCGGCAGGACCAGCAATAAACAATAATACCGCTAGTATAATCAGAATGCTTCTTCCCATTATACTGGTAATCTGTGTAATTCGATATCATCTGGCGTAACGAAAATCAAAGGAACCTTCTCTACATCAACATAGCTGCTATCTAAGCCAAAACTTCGCTCTTCAGATAAGCTCAGTTTCTTAAGGATAAAATAGTAATCCATAATGGTGCGCTCGTAAAAACTTAGTTTTGTAAATTTAGATAAGTGCTTCTCTAGAAGTACAAAACGGAAATCACCTGCAATTTTATGTTTATTTAAAGAAGTGTATTGACTTGTAATATCTACTTCGCCATTTCTAACCAATTCCTCAACAACCTTACGATAAAGTAAATTTACCCTTTGCTCAATCCTAAAACCAAGTTTAAAATCGATACGAATTAACTTACCAGGAATTAAGAATTCAACTTTATAATCTAAAGTATAAGGCTCATCCATTACATCAACGTGAACCAACCAGTAAACATCGGCACGTTTTGGTTCTTTCTGAATAATAGAGTATATAATCTTCGATTCTATCTCTGTTTTAAAGTTTGCACTTGTTAAATAAACCAATTGAGATGAATATTTAGGTACTGATTCATCGGCACTTAGCTCACTTAAAATATCATAATAATCTTCTATCTCTACATACTTAACAAAGCGATTCTTGATTTTTCTGGCAACAAACCAACTCCACATAATCGTAAATAACAGCGAACCAATTAATACAGTTACCCAACCACCATGTAAGAATTTTGTTAAATTACTGATTAAGAATGTACCTTCAATAATTACATAGGTAAAAAAGAATGTGGCTATTAAATACCTTGGAAAGCGCTTACTTCTCAGATAAAAGCTAACCAAAATAGTTGTCATTAACATGGCTATGGTAATCGATAAACCATAGGCCGCGTCCATGCGTTCGGCCTTTTGAAAAAGCAAAACAATACCGCAACAACCTATCCAAAGCATCCAATTTATAGAAGGAACGTATAATTGACCTTTCGAAACCGAAGGATAAACGATGCGTATTTTTGGCCATAAGTTTAATCGAACAGCTTCGGCAATTAGTGTAAATGAACCACTTATTAACGCCTGACTGGCAATTACCGCTGCCATAGTAGCCAAAATTACCATGGGTATCTGAAATTGTTCTGGCACTATCTGAAAAAATGGGTTCATTTTAGCTCCCGGAACATAACTCCCACTATTTTGTAAAATCCATACACCCTGACCTAAATAGTTTAGTATGAGGGTTAATTTTACAAAAATCCAGCTAATTCGAATGTTGTTCCTTCCACAATGCCCTAAATCCGAGTATAGAGCTTCAG
The DNA here is from genome assembly GCF_042650905.1 of Pedobacter jamesrossensis. NCBI lineage: Bacteria > Pseudomonadati > Bacteroidota > Sphingobacteriia > Sphingobacteriales > Sphingobacteriaceae > Pedobacter > Pedobacter jamesrossensis. Next base: position 70,342 of record NZ_JBHSBY010000144.1, read on the forward strand.
CACCAGTTGTACATAAAAATACACCGCCAAGTATTAAGAAAGCAAGCTTATTGGTAACTAATAAGTGTATGGCATAGTAAGGATTAAAAGCCTTAAGGATACTTAAATCTTTAACAATAAATGAAACCCCTACAACACCTAAAACAGCAAACCAAACAAACATTACCGGGCCAAATAGCTTACCAACCAGATTTGTTCCAAATTGCTGAATTATAAAAAGAATGGTTAAGATGGTAAGCACGATTGGGATAACCGGCACTTCAAATTTATTGGTTAAACCCTCAATTGCCGAAGTTACCGTAATACTTGGCGTAATAATACCATCGGCCAACAAAGCACAACCACCTACAACTGCAGGTATAACTAACCATTTTGCCTTTTTACGAACCAGAGAAAATAATGAAAAAATTCCACCCTCTCCTTTGTTATCTGCCCTAAGCGTTATAATAACATACTTAATTGTAGTTTGTAAAGTCAGCGTCCAAATAATACAAGATAAAACACCTAGTACATTTGTTGGATTAATATCCTGTTTACCGCCTAAAATTGTTGTAAAAATTGCATTAAGTGTATAGAGAGGCGAAGTACCAATATCTCCAAAAACGATACCTAAACTTATTAAAACACCACCAGCGGTTAACGCATTTACATTCTTATGATTTGACACTTCGTTAATATTTTTAGTGCGGCAAAAGTAAACTAACTATAACAAATTAACAACCAATTTATTGTGTATTTTCAACACACCGCAAGCTTAACCACTAAGGTATTGTAAAAGCTGCCATTGCGAACTACTAAAACGTTTTTATAAACTATTCTAAAAGTCGATACGTAAAAATTTATTATTTATTGTTAAATTGTGTTAAATTATCATAATTAAACAAAATGTTTAATTTCTTTGTTTAAAATTAATACATTTGCTATACAATTTGATGAAACTCTACCCAAAAATAACGCTTCTCTTAAAACTTGCCTGCATATTTTGCATTGCAATGTTTTGTGCAGCAAATTCTTGGGCTCAACAAACTGATAGTATTCGACTTAGCCTTAAAACAAGAGCAAAAAAAGCAAGTAAAATTCCTGAAATTAAAGCCAACATTCAACCGTATAAGCCACTGTATACATCTGTTAACGGGGGTAGTATGTTTAGTCCTTATTCTGCGACAAATAAAAGTACAACTTTAGCTACTAAAGATAAATTATTAACAATCGTTAAAATTTATCCTAACCCAGTTGAAGACCAGTTAAATATTATCCTATCGCTTAACAGAGATACTCCAGTAAACATAAAGATAATCGATCTGCTTGGTAATGAGGTTGTCACTTTATCTAATGAACGGTTAAACGCCGGCGAACAAACTAAAAGCTTTGCAATTCCAAGCCGCTTAAATGCGGGCATCTACTTTTTAAAAGTTGTTGCTGGTGCAGAAACTCAGGTAAAACGAATCTCAGTTTTATAACATCATTTTCTTTTCTATTTTTGATTGATTGAGATTTTGAAATCCCATCTGTTACTATAATTTTATTTATATGAAGATAATAGCCATTGGCCGTAATTATGCTGAACACGCAAAAGAGCTAAATAATCCGGTTCCTACAACTCCGGTAATTTTCTTAAAACCAGATACTGCTCTTTTAAAAGACAATAAACCTTTCTACCATCCAGATTTTTCTAGTGATATACATTATGAACTCGAAGTGGTTTTAAAAATCGGCAAAGAAGGAAAACATATTGCCGAAAAATTTGCTTCTAATTATTATGATGAAATTGGATTAGGAATTGATTTTACTGCTCGCGATATTCAAAGTAAACACAAAGAAAAAGGCTTACCATGGGAGCTAGCTAAAGCATTTGACAGTTCTGCACCTGTAAGTTTATTTCAACCAAAAACAGATTTCGAAGATTTGTATAACCTAAATTTCGAATTAAAAGTTAACGGCGAACAACGCCAAAATGGTTATACTAAAGATTTGTTGTTTTCGTTCGAGAAGATAATAAGCTTTGTTTCGCAATATATTACCTTAAAAAAAGGTGATCTGATTTTTACTGGTACACCGGCCGGTGTTGGTAAAGTAAATAAAGGCGATAAGCTCGAAGCCTGGTTAGAAGGTAAACAACTTTTAAATTTTGATGTAAAATAAAACGAATGCAATTAAATTCAGTTTCCACTTTAAAATATCTCGCTACTCTCCTTTTTTTCTTACTTTCAGTTAATCAAGCTTCTGCACAACAAATATTCAGCAATAATAAATATCCACTAACTTATTTCCGCCAGCCTTTAGATATTACACCACCTGCACTTGCAGGTTCGTTTGGTGAGATAAGAGGAAATCACTTTCATTCTGGCATCGATTTCAGAACAAATCAGCGTGAAGGCTACCCGGTTTATGCAGTGGCTGATGGTTATGTTTCGAGATTAAGGGTACAAAACAGTGGCTTCGGACAAGCACTTTACATTAATCATCCTAACGGATTTACTTCAGTTTATGGACACTTGCAACGATTCGCTCCAAAAATTGCAGCGATTGTTAAAAATCTTGAATATGAGAAAAAATCTTTTGAAATTGATGAATTCCCGAACGAAACTTTAATTCCAGTTCGCAAGGGAGAGGTAATTGCCTGGTCTGGAAACCGTGGCAGTTCTGGTGGTCCGCATTTACATTTCGAAATCAGAGATACTAAAACCGAAGAAACTATTAACCCTCAATTTTTCGGCATTGATATTCCTGATAATATTCCCCCAGTAATTTACAGTTTGTATGCCTACAAATTAAATGGAAAAGTATTTAATGAAAATACACCAAAGCAAGCTATTCCAATTTCTGGTTCAAACGGAAATTATAAAGCAACAGCGCCATTAAGTTTAACCGGCGAATTTGGCTTTGGCGTGGTAACTACAGACAGGCACAATGGCTTATCAGGCACAAATGGTGTTTATTCCATCCAATTGGAGTTAGATGGTAAAATGATTTACACCTCAGCGTTAGAAAGATTTGCTTTCGAAGATAGCAAAGGCATTAACTCGCACATCGACTATCCAACTTTTCTGAATACCAAAAGAAGTATTCAAAAAAGCTTCGTAGAGCCAGGAAATCCACTGAAAATTTACAGCAATTTGGTTAATAGCGGGCGGATAAATTTTAACGACGGACAAAGCCATCAACTAAAATACATTATTACAGATTCAAAAGGTAATTCCTCAGTCTTACCCTTTACTATTAATGCAGGCAACGCCCCTATTACAACAACAATAGTTCCTTCTGGCACAATTTATCAATATAATAAGGTTAATGAATTTAACACTGATGAAATAAAAGTTATTTTCCCTTTGGGTACTTTATATAGCGATTTAAATTTTGCTTACAAAAAGCTCCCAAAGCCCATTGGTAATTCGTGGTCTGCAATGCACCAGATTCACAATCGCTATACACCACTTCATACTGGCTTCAATTTATGGATTAAGGCTGACATGCTTCCCGAAGCGTTGAGACCTAAAGCCTTAATTGTTAACGCTAATGGCTCTTCGCAAGGTGGTAGTTTCGAAGACGGCTACATAAAGGCAACACCAAAAAATTTCGGTAGTTTTTATGTGGCTGTAGATACTATTGCTCCTCGAATTGTACCTGTCAACATTTCTGAAGGAAAGAATATGGCTGGTTTGTCAAAGATATTCTTTAAGATTAGCGATAACCTTTCTGGTATAAAAAGCTTTAATGGTTATTTAGACGGGAAATGGATTTTGATGGAATTTGACACCAAAACCGCAACGCTTTGGCATAGCTTTGATGAACGCACAACTCCTGGAAAGCATAATTTAGAATTAGTTGTTGCAGACATGAAGGATAACGTTAAACGCAATTCTGTGTCATTTTTCAAATAAATTGATGCAATTATTAAACTGTATCAATGGTTATATTGTTGAATTGCCAATCAATCATTAAATATTAAATGCAATAATTTATATGACAGAGCTAAAAGAAGGTGATTTAGCACCTGAAATTACATCAAAAGACCAAAATGGAGCAACTGTATCTTTAAACGATTACAAAGGAAAAACGGTTGTTCTTTATTTCTATCCGAAAGATGATACACCAGGATGTACAGCAGAAGCTTGCGATTTCAGAGATAACTATCAAGGTTTACAAGCAAAAGGAATAGTGGTTTTAGGTGTAAGTGTTGATGATGAAAAATCGCATCAAAAATTTGTAACCAAGCACAATTTACCTTTCACATTACTTGCCGATACAGACCAGAAAATTGTGAATGATTATGGCGTTTGGGCAGAAAAAAACATGTACGGAAAAAAATATATGGGTACTGTTCGCACTACTTTTATTATTGATGGAGAAGGTAAAATTTCGCACATCATCAAAAAAGTCGACACTAAAAATTCAACACAACAAGTACTCGATTTAATCAATAACTAATTATGATATAGCAAGTAAAATATTAACTTTGCTATATAACAACAACCTCATATTTAATGAAACATACAATTAAAGAGCTAGAAGATATCGCCTCACAAATCAGAAGAGATATTGTAAGAATGGTTCACGGATGTCAATCTGGTCACCCAGGCGCTTCGCTTGGTTGTGCAGATTTTTTTACGGCCTTATATTTTGAAGTTTTGAACCACAAAACGGATTTCACAATGGAAGGTGCTGGAGAAGATTTATTTTTCTTATCTAACGGCCATATTTCGCCAGTTTGGTATAGCACATTAGCACACGCTGGTTATTTTGATAAAAGTGAATTGGCAACTTTCCGTAAACTAGATTCAAGATTACAGGGTCACCCAACTACGCACGAAGGCTTACCAGGCATCCGTATTGCTTCGGGTTCTTTGGGTCAGGGTTTATCAGTTGCAATCGGTGCAGCTTTAGTTAAAAAGTTAAACGGCGATAAATCGTACATTTTTGCATTACTTGGTGATGGTGAATTACAGGAAGGCCAGAACTGGGAAGCGGCTATGTTTGCGCCATTTAACGAAGTCGATCATTTAATTGCTTCAGTAGATTATAACGGACAGCAAATTGATGGCCCAACAAGTAAGGTACTTTCTTTAGATAGTTTACAAGCTAAATTCGAAGCTTTCGGCTGGCACGTAATCAATACTGATGGTAATGATATGCAAGCAATTGTTGAAGGATTACATTACGCTAAAACATTAGCTGGAAAAGGTAAACCAATCTTAAATTTAATGAGTACTCAAATGGGTGCAGGCGTAGATTTTATGATGGGTTCGCACAAATGGCATGGTACAGCTCCAAGCGATGCACAGCTGGAAGTAGCTTTAGCTCAATTACCAGAAACTTTAGGGGACTATTAACCCCCTAGCCCCCTGAAGGGGGAATTAACAATATAATTTAAATATAAATAAAGCCCTTTAGGGGTTTGGGGTATGAAAACCTGCGAAGCAAGCTTGAACACCTTTAAATAAAAATATAAGCTCGTGAAAAAATACACATATACAGAAAAAAAAGACACACGTTCAGGATTTGGTGCCGGCTTACATGAAGCAGGTAAGAAAAACCCGAATGTGGTTGCTTTATGTGCCGATTTAGTTGGTTCATTAAAAATGGAAGCTTTTATTAAAGACTTTCCTGAGCGTTTTACTCAGGTTGGTATTGCAGAAGCCAACATGATTGGTATTGCAGCAGGTATGACAATTGGTGGCAAAATTCCTTTTACAGGTACTTTTGCTAACTTTTCTACTGGTCGTGTTTACGATCAGATTCGTCAGTCTGTAGCTTATTCAAACAAAAACGTTAAAATTTGTGCATCTCACGCTGGTTTAACTTTAGGCGAAGATGGTGCAACTCACCAAATTTTAGAAGATATAGGTTTAATGAAAATGTTGCCAGGCATGGTGGTTATAAATCCTTGCGATTATAACCAAACCAAAGCGGCAACAATGGCAATTGCCGAATACGAAGGACCGGTTTATTTACGTTTCGGTCGCCCGGTAATCCCTGTATTTACAGATCCTGATCAGAAATTCGAGATTGGTAAAGCCTGGATGGTTAACGAAGGAACTGATGTAACTATTATTGCAACCGGCCACATGGTTTGGAAAGCAATTGAAGCTGGCGAGAAGTTAGCTGAATTGGGCATCGATGCAGAGATTATCAATATCCACACCATTAAACCTTTGGATGATGAAGCCATCTTAAAATCGGTTAAGAAAACAGGTTGCGTTGTAACCTGCGAGGAGCATAACAAATTTGGTGGTTTAGGCGAAAGTGTTGCCCGTTTATTAACAACAACGCTTCCAACTCCACAAGAATTTGTTGCAACCAATGATACTTTCGGCGAAAGCGGAACTCCAGACCAATTAATGTCTAAATACGGATTAGATGCGGTAAACATTGTTGAGGCAGTACAAAAAGTTATCGGCAGAAAAAAAGCTTAGAATAAAATAACCACAAAGGCACAGAGAACACAAAGTATATCTTAGTGGTCTTGGTGCCTTTGTGGTAAATAAAAATCACTCTTAATGAAACAAGTTGAAGATTCGGAAATTCTTGCAATGTTTGCTGTCGAGAAAACTCGAAATGAGGCCTTTAACCTGCTTTTAAAAAAATATCAGCAAAAAATTTACTGGCACATTCGCCGCTTGGTTTTAAACCACGATGATTGCGACGATCTAATTCAAGAGGTTTTTGTTAAGGTTTGGAAAAATCTTGATAAGTTTAGAAGCGACTCGCAGCTTTACACATGGATATATCGCATTGCAACAAACGAATCCATAACCTTCTTAAATAAACAAAAGCAAAAAAACAACACACCTTTAGATGAAGTTTCGGCTGAACTTGCCGATAACCTTGTTGCCTCATCTTATTTTAATGGCGATAAATTGGAGTTAAAACTTCAAAAAGCCATACTTACTTTGCCCGAAAAGCAACGAATTATTTTCAATATGAAATATTTTGATGATATGAAATACGAAGAAATTTCTGCTGTTTTAGGAACATCAGTTGGCGCTTTAAAAGCATCATTTCACATCGCAGCAAAAAAAATTGAAGCTTTTATTACAAATGATGAGATTGACTATTAAACCTTTTCCCATTAATTGTATCATATATCTGTGATGAACGAAAATTTAGAAAATAACGATTGGATTAACGAAGCGCCTACCCTTGCAGCAATGGGCAGACGTAATCCATTTGCCATTCCTGAAGGATATTTCGACAATTGTGAGGAAGAAATTTTTAACAAAATCTTTTTAGATAGCTTAAAGCAAAAAACAAATGAAAATGCTTTTGAAGTTCCTCAAAATTATTTCGAAGAATTAACCGAAAGAATTGAAACTAAAATTGTTTTAGCTCAAATTATCCAAAAAGAAAAGGGCTTTGCAGTACCAGAAAATTATTTTGATAATTTACAAAGTAGAATTACGAGTAAAATTGCGGCTGAAGAGCCGAAAAAAGAAGCCAAAGTTATTCCACTTTGGAAACGGAGTTTTGTTAAATATGCAAGTGCAGCATGTTTTTTACTAATCTCTTCTTTTGGTGTTTATTTTTATCAGAATAATGAAAGTACCAGCATCCCAGCTGTTCAAATTCAATCAGCAGATTTTGCTAATGAACAAATGCTTTACGATATTGATGAAAGTACAATCATCGAACATTTAGAAGCACAAAACATTTCAAATACCAACACAACTTCTGCTTCAGATACAGAGGTGGAAAACTACATCCTGAACAATTACTCATCGAGTGATTTGGCTCAGGAATTATAAAAATTAATAAAATGAAACCATCTTTGATTTATCAAATCATATTTTAGAGATTAAATCAAGATAGCTTCATCACCATTGAAAAAAGTAAAACAGATGAAAAAATTATTTTTTGCCGTTTTAATGTTAATGTTACCTTCGGTAATTTGGGCACAAAGACCAAAAGGAGAAGAAATAGAAGCCTTAAAAATTGCATTTTTCACTAAAAAATTAGATTTATCTCCTGATGAAGCAAAAGTTTTCTGGCCTATCTACAACGATATGCAGGGAGAACAAAATGCACTTCGTAAAGAACGCTTTCAAAAAATGATTTCGTTTAGGAAGGTAACAGAGATTGATAATTTAAGTGATGCACAAATTCAAACTTTGATTACAAGTGAATTTGATTTCAGACAACGGGATTTAAACATCGAGAAGAAATATTACAACAAGTTTAAAGCAGTACTACCAATTAAAATTATTGGAAAATATTATAGAGCTCAGGAAGCATTTAAGCGAGAGCTGCTTAACAGATTTAAAGATAAACAATAGGAGAAAGGTTTTGCAGTGATGCAAAACCTTTTTTGCTTTAAAGCAGTTATCATTTCCGTACTTTTGCATCATGTTAACACAACGCCAGTTGTTTCTGCAGCATAATGCACAAACATCACCAGAACCATTAATGCTCGAATTTGTAAAAGCCAAAGGAATCTATATTTATGATGCCTCTGGTAAAAAACACCTCGATTTAATTGCTGGCATTGGCGTTAGTAATGTTGGTCATTGCCATCCTGTAGTGGTTAAAGCGATACAAGACCAAGCCGAAACCTACATGCATTTGATGGTTTATGGCGAATATGTTCAAACTCCGCAAGTAAATTTTGCTAAAGCATTAGCAGATATTTTACCCGAAAGTTTAAGCTGCACCTACTTTTTAAACTCGGGAACGGAAGCCGTTGAAGGCGCTATGAAACTTGCAAAACGTTACACAGGCAGAAAAGGTTTTATTGCTTGTAAAAATGCTTATCACGGTAGTACACAAGGTGCAGAAAGTTTAATGGAAAGCGAGTTCTATTCATCTGGCTATGGTCCGTTTTTACCAAATGTTAGTTTTATAGAGCATAATAATATTGATGATTTAGTAAAAATTACATCAGAAATTGCATCAGTTTTTATTGAGCCAATCCAAGGTGAAGCCGGAATAAGAGTTGCTGATTTAGCTTATATGCAAGCTTTAAAAGCCCGGTGTATGGAAACAGGAACACTTCTTATTTTCGACGAAATACAATCTGGTTTCGGAAGAAGTGGTAAAATGTTTGCCTTCGAGCACTATAACGTAGTTCCCGATGTTTTACTTTTAGCTAAAGGTATTGGTGGCGGCATGCCTATAGGCGCTTTTATAAGTTCTTTAGAAATCATGTCAGTTCTTTCGCACACGCCTATTTTAGGCCACATGACAACCTTTGGTGGTCATCCCGTTTGCTGTGCAGCTGGTTTAGCTACTTTAAGAACTTTGGTTGATAATAACATTGTTGATGGAGTAGAAGAAAAAGGATTGCTTTTTAAGCAATTATTAAAACATCCTGCTATAAAAGAAATAAGAGGAAAAGGATTAATGCTCGCCGTAGAATTTGAAAATTTCGAAATCAATAAAAAAATTATTGACACCTGCATTTTAGATGGTATTTTATCAGATTGGTTTTTACATTGCAGCAATTCTATGCGCATTGCTCCTCCCCTAATTATTACAAAAGAAGAAATTGAAGAAGCTTGCAGTATCATTTTAAAAAATATTAACTTAGTTGTTGCTGAGAGACCAAAGCTGAAAGAACAAAGAACAAAGCTGAAAGACTAGAGACCATAACTGCACCAAGAGTTTTGCACCCAATCTTGATACTTGATACTAAATACTTGATACTAAAATACCTGATACTAAATACTGAAAACTTAAATGAACGTACTAATTGTTGAAGATGAAAAAAGCCTTGCGCTTGAAATGGATGAATTTTTAAGCAATGAAGGCTTTATTATAGAGCATGCCTGGAAAAAAGCATCGGCCGAAGAAAAAATCTTTGTAAACAGTTACGATTTCATTCTGCTTGATTTAGGATTACCTGACGGAGATGGTTTTGAGGTTTTAAAACAGTTAAAATCTTTGAAAGACAGAGACGATGCGGTTATTATTCTAACGGCGAGAAGTGCGGTAGACGACCGAATAAAAGGCTTAGACGAAGGTGCTGATGATTACCTACCTAAGCCTTTTTCTTTAAACGAGTTATTGGCCCGTATGCACGCTATTATCCGCAGGAAACATAAATTAGAGAAAAACGAGGTTGATATTCATGGTTTTCTATTAAATATTCAAAATAGAACGGTTTCTTTTGCTGATGAAAGATTAAACCTCACCAAAAAAGAATTTGAAATTTTTAATTACCTGGTTTTAAACAAAAACCGGGTAGTTTCGAGAATGAGTTTAACTGAACACGTTTGGGGCGATATTTTGGAAGTAAATTCAGATTCTAATTTTGTTGACGTACATGTAAAAAACCTGCGCAAAAAACTTTCTTCGGTAAACCCTACCGATTGGTTTGAAACAGTTAGAAGTATTGGTTACAGAATAAATTGTTAAGGGAGATAAAAGCTCAAAGCCGCAAGATAAAAGCAAAACTTAAAAACCTTGATTACCTAATAAAGTTGTAAAACTATTTATTCCCAATACAAAATAGATTTAATATCATCCATAAAAATGAAGCTACAGGTTAAGTTCTCACTTTATAATGCCATTACTAAAATTGCCATTATTTTAGTTTTAGGCGCAATTATATTGTTTTCACTTGATAGACTTGCTTTTAACCAACTTGATAATCGCCTGCTCAAAAAAAAAGGAAAAATTATTGAACATTTAAGCGATGCAGAAATAGATAGCCTTTTAAGTAACGAACAAACCTTTACCGATTATAATATTTTAAAAGAAGAATTCATCATCCTTACAGATATACCAGATAACCAGATAGATTCGGCAGCCACAATTATTACGGAGAAAAGGGAGATTGAAGGTGATATTGAGTTTTACCGGATTCTTAATTACAAATTTACTTATCACAAAAACTGGTATAAGCTCGAGCTTGGCGAAAGTATGACTGCTTTAAAGGGCATTAAAAATTCAATACGGTTTTATATGCTTGTTGTATTGGTTGGTGCTTTGGTTGTTACCTTACTTACCGATTTTGCCTTCACCAACTTTTTGCTAAAACCATTCTACTTAATTATTGATAAAAAGATTAATAAAGTAAATGACCCTTCACATTATAATTATGAAAACATTCCAACCAATACCGATGATTTCAAAATTTTAGACAATAGCATAAATTCGCTGATGCGAAAAATAAACACCCTTTTCGCTTTAGAAAAGCAGTTTATTGCAAATGTTTCTCATGAGTTGCTTACACCGATATCGATTTTAAGCACAAGATTTGAGAACATGCTTAATACTCCGCATATACCTGTTGAACATGAAAACAAAATTTTCGCATCGCTAAAAACACTAAATCGTTTAAAGTTTATTATCAATAGCTTATTGCTAATCTCCAAAGTAGAAAACAATCAATACTTAAAAACTGAAGAAATCAGTTTAACTGAAGAGCTACAAGATATATACGAAGATTTAGAAGACCGTATGGCCGATAAAGCACTTGTTTATCATCTCAACTTAAAATCGAACTATCATTTCACTGGCAACAAAGCGCTTATACATACTTTGTTGATTAATATTATAAATAATGCCATAAAATATAATAACGAAAGCGGTGAAATTAGAGTTGAAGGGACATTTAAAAATCACCAATATAACCTAACGATTAGTGATAATGGACCAGGAATGAGTCAAGAACTTTTGGAAAGTGCTTTCGATCGCTTTCAACGAGGCAATACACAAGAAAATGGCTTTGGTTTAGGCTTAGCTATTGTACAAAGTATAGCAAAATTTCATAAAATCGATATTAAAATTCAATCAGAATTGAGTAAAGGAACTAGTGTAATTTTAGTATTCCCAAATGAAAGCAATCTAATTTCTTAGTACTTATCAGATTGCCGCAAATTTGTACCTTTGCTATTCATGTCAATCCAATTGTTTTCGAAAAGTATATTTCTCTTTATAACATTCGTTTTAGTTCTATTTACTACCGAATTAAAAGCGCAACAAACCGTAGAAATACAAGATTCTATTCCTCAGCATATTTTTACTTTCAAAGAAATTGATGTTTTTGAAGACCAAGGTGATAAATTTTCATTCGAACAGATTAAAAGCAAACAATTTGAATCTGTTTTCAAAAGTAATTTAAGCAGTACGCCACAAACAAAAGAACTTAATAAAACCTATTGGTTTAGGATAAAAATAAAGTCAAACTCAAAAGCAGAAAAGTCTTTTCTTCTAGAATTTTTTGACCAGACAATTGATAATATAATCGTTTACTTCCCTCAAATTGATAACTCTTACAGCATAGATACTTTAGGTGATGCAAGGAATTTTAAAGAGCGTTTAATAAATCATAAAAACTTCGAAATACCAATTAAAAACAATGGAAACGACGTTCAAACCTATTATTTCAAAATAAAATCTTCTCAAATATCCGACATCATAATTGTACTTAGAACCACCGAATGGTTTATATCTTATGCTTTGGATGAGTACTTCTATTTCGGTATTTTTTATGGAATGATTCTGATTTTCAGCTTCTATAATCTGATTATGTATGTCGCAATCAGACAGAAGCAATATCTATATTACGTTCTATATAACCTTAGTGTAGGTTTTTTCGAAATGAGTACCGATGGCATTGCCTACCAATATCTATGGCCAAATGCACCAGCATGGAACCAGGTTGCGTATGCGTTTGCCTTATGTGCTGTAAGCATTTTTGCATTGCTTTTTACAAGAGAACTTTTACTGGTCAAAATCAAGGCACCTAAAATTAACAAGCTTGTTTTGGCGCTAATTATTTTAAGATTGTTGTTTTTTATTTACTGTTATTTATTTAATCAGCATCTATTTAGCTATAAATTTTTAGAAGCAATACCATTATCTGTTGCTTTTTTTACAGGCATATACATCTACAAACAAGGTTACAAACCTGCTCGTTTTTTTGTGTTGGGTTACAGTTTCCTATTTACAGGTTTTTTGCTTAAATTTTTAATTATGCTTGGCATTAGCTCGTTAAATTTTGGAGCAATTACCTATTATAGCTTAAGTTTTTGTTTTGTACTTGAGATGATTTTCCTTTCGTTTGCAATTGGCGATAAAGTTCGGATACTAAAGAAGACAAGAGATAAAGCACAACAAAAAATGATTAGGCAAATGGCCGTTAATGCAAAACTAAAAGATAGCATTAACCGAGAATTAGAAGCCAAAGTTGAAGAACGGACTAGAGAGGTTTACCACAAATCGTTAATTATTGAAAGTAAAAACCAGGCATTAGAAGAAGTAAATTCTCTACTACAACAACAGGCTGAAGAAATTTCGAGAATGAATACACTGCTCGAGCAGGATAATGAAGAATTACAAATCAATGTTGAGAAAGTTACCCGAGATAGGGTAATGAATACGGATGTTGATTTTGAAGAGTTCAGTAAAATTTACCCTGATAAAGAAACCTGCTATAAATTTTTAGCTGAGCTAAAATGGAGTAATGGTTATCATTGTAGAAGGTGTAGTAACAATAATTATTTTAGCGGACATATTTTACATAGTCGGCGTTGCAGCAAATGTGGTTACGAAGAATCAGTAACAACATACACCATTTTCCATGGCACCAGAATACCGATTAATAAAGCTTTCTACATGATTTTTCTTATCTACTCTTCTAAAGGAAAAATCTCTTCGCATAAGCTTTCTGAGCTATTAACTATTAGACAAAGTACCTGCTGGACATTTGGATCTAGAATTAAAAAAGTGATGGAAGACAGAAAGAAAACACTTAAAAAGTCTGGTAAAGATGGCTGGAGTCAACTTGTTATTGAGTAAACAAAGGCTATTTAATGTCACAATTTTATTCCTTTTAAAAATAAATGTATAGGTATTAAAGCGTATTAAATACCAACCGCCACACAACTTATTACAGATGCTTATCACCTGATAATCAAGCAGAAGAACTTAAAAAAATGTACGGTATTTAAGCGTATCAAAAAATACATAAAACACTAAAAATCAGCAGCTTACAGATAAATTAACATTACAAAAACTTGCTTTTAACATTCAATCATTAGTAACTTTACCTCATAATAATATTTAACAACCAAAAAATTATGAGAAAAAAATTTACGTTGCTTATGGTATTTTTTCTTTGTGCTGTCTCTTTAAGTATGGCTCAGAATATTACCGTAAAGGGTTCGGTAAAAGATCAAAAAGGTTTGCCCCTACCTGGAGTTTCGGTAAAAGTGAAAGGAACTAACTTAGGCGCTTCCACAGCAGATAATGGTACATTTTCCATTTCAGCTCCACAAAATTCTACCTTAGAATTTTCTTTTATTGGCTATAAATCAATAGAAGAATCAATTGGTAATCGTTCTTCGCTTACCATTACAATGTCTGATGACAACCAACAATTAAACGATATTGTAGTAATTGGATACGGTACAACTACTAAGAAAGACTTAACAACTGCAGTAGTTGCTTTATCTTCTAAAGATATCGAAAATCAACCAGTAACTAATCCACTGCAAGCTATTCAAGGTAGAGCAGCGGGTGTTCAAATTTCATCACAATCTGGTAAGCCTGGTGCTGGCGTTTCGGTAACCATTCGTGGTAACACTTCAATTAACGCGTCGAATAGTCCATTGTATGTTATTGATGGAGTTACTTCTCGCGACGCAAGTTTTTTAAACCCAACTGACATTGAAAGTTTAACCATATTAAAAGATGCATCCGCAGCAGCTATTTATGGTTCAAGTGGTGCAAATGGCGTTATTTTAATCACAACAAAGAAAGGATCGTCAGATAAAATTCGTGCTACATTTAATGCTTTCACAGGTTTTTCTAATTTATGGCAAAAACAAGATGTATTAAACAGAGATCAATACATTGCTTTAATGAAAGAATTAGGTTATGATACAAATGGCCTTGGTAACGAGAATACAAATTGGCAAGATCTAACTTTCGGCACAGGTGTTCAAAACAGCTACCAGGCATCTATTTCTGGTGGAATTAAAGGCGGACAGTACTCTTTGTCTACTGGTTACCAACAAGACAAAGGTGTTGTAGCTCCAGCAAAATTAGATAAATACACACTTCATTTTAATGGTTCGCAAAACATAACTAAATGGTTAAAATTAACGGGTAATGTTGCGCTTACGCAAAACAACTCGGTTGATGTAAGCGACAATGCTAACGTAGCAAGGGGCGGAACAATTTTATCAGCTTTAACTACGCCTCCAACAATTGGCATTTATGCAGCTAACGGAACTTATGCTTTTAACCCTTATAAAGGTGGTTCTGAAAATCCTGTTGCCAATGCAATGGCCGCAAAAAATCAAACTAAAAACTTACGCTTTTTAGGTGCTTTTGCTGCAGAAGTTAAATTCACACAAGATTTATCATTTAAATCGAGCATCAGTACCAATAATAACGACAGTAAGTATTCGTACTTTTTAGATCCTTATTCTACAGATTATGGTAGAGCACAAAAAGGAATTAGAAATGCAAATTTCAGCACAGACCGCGTTTGGTTAAATGAAAACATTTTAAATTACACCAAAAACTGGGGTAAAAATGCTTTTACAGCAACTGGCGGTATGACTTTGCAAGAGTCTAAATACTATCAATTAAATTACAATGAACAAAATTTCCTTGATGCAAGTGGTAAATTATTAGATAGAGGAACTTCAATTCCAGCACAATTACCAACGGCATCACAATGGAGCAAACGTTCCTATTTAGCTCGTGTTACTTATGCCTGGGATAGTAAATATTTATTCAGCACTAACTTTAGAGCAGATGGTTCATCCCGATTTGGTCCTCAAAACCAATATGGTTATTTCCCTTCAGCATCAGTTGGATGGAGAATTTCTGGTGAAAATTTCATGAAAGATGTTAAATCTGTAAATGATTTAAAATTAAGAGCAAGTTGGGGTAAAGTTGGTAACGATGAAGGTATTGGAGATTATTCGTACTTAGAATTATATACACCAACTACTCAAGGTTCGTATGTATTCTCTCAATTACCTAATTCAGGTTTGAAATGGGAAGAAACTACGCAAACTAACATTGGTTTAGATTTAAGCATGTTTAACAGTCGTATAATTTTTACAGCCGATGCTTATTTAAAGAAAACAAAAGATTTGTTAATTAACCAGCCCCTACCAAATTCAATTGGCTTCGGAAGTATTGCTTCTAACGTTGGTGATATGGAAAACAAAGGATTAGAGTTTGTTTTAACCACTAAAAACTTTGTTAAAGATAAATTTACATGGACAACAGACCTTAACTTTTCTTTAAACCGTAATAAAGTGACCAGTTTAGGTGAGAAAGTAGGTTCTATTACGTTTGGTGGAATTTATGAACGTGACGCAGCTATTAGAGTAGTACCTGGTCGTCCGTTAGGTAGTTTTTACGGTTATGTTTCAAAGGGTGTTAATCCACAAACCGGAAATATCGATTATCAAGACTTAAATGGCGATGGTACAATAACGGCTGATGATAGAACTTTTATTGGTTCTGCTCAACCAAAATTCACCTATGGCGTTAACAATACATTTACATATGGCAATTTTGGTCTAAACTTCTTATTTCAGGGTGTTCAGGGTAACCAAATGTTCAATGCATCGAGAATGGAATTAGAAGGAATGAACGATTCTAAAAACCAATCTGCAGTTGTGTTAAATAGATGGACTACGCCAGGGCAGGTTACTGACGTTCCAAGAGCAATTAAAGACAATACCAACAATACCCTAACCTCCAGCCGTTTTGTTGAAGATGGCTCTTACTTACGCTTAAAAACAACTACTTTCTCATACAACTTTGGTGCGGCTACGTTAGGTAAACTAAAAATGAGTAAAGTAATGGTTTATGCTTCTGCTTACAACTTATTAACTTTTACAAAATATACAGGATTTGATCCAGAAGTTAATGTAAACAATGCAAACGGACCATCGATGGGTATCGACTACGGTACTTATCCTCAGTCGAGAACTTTCTTAATTGGTGTTAACGTAGGCTTTTAATTTAAAATACAATGAAACTTAAAATATATTCATTAATCGCAGCAAGCACCATAACAATGGCATTAAGCAGCTGTAAAAAAGATTTCTTAGAGCAAACCCCAATTACACAGGTTGGGCCTGATGTTGCCTTTGCGGATGCTGCTGCAGCAGAAAAACTAATTCAAGGTGCGTATGACGGCATGTATAACGATTTTCATATTTGGGATTATATGACAAACGGCGATGTAAGATCAGATAACGCTTATGCAGGTGGCGATAACCCTGCCAACATTCAGTTAGATTTATTTACGGTTATTTCTACAAATGGAAACGTAGGCAGAGATTGGAATGCGCTGTATAGCGATATTAAAAACTGCAATTTAATTTTAACTAACGTTCCAAACATTAAAGATACAAAGCTTGATGCTGGCGATAGAAGAAAACAAATATTAGCAGAGGCGAGCATTCTTCGTGCGTACATGTACTTCAATTTGGTTAGAACCTGGGGTTCGGTTCCTCTTGTTGTAAAAGTACCTATAACAGATGCTGAATTTTATCCAGCCAAAGCAACTGTTGAGGCTATTTATGCGCAGATAATTACCGATTTAGAATATGGTGCAGCAAATGCCCGTACAACCGCACCAAATAAAGGTATTATGACCAAAGGTGTTGCTAATGCGCTATTAGCGAAAGTTTATGCTTCAAAAGCGACACCCGACTGGACTAAAGTAAGTACTTACGCTGACGCAGTTATAAATGGTGGCTATTCAATGGTTACCAACTATGATTTCCTTTGGGATTCTAACCACAAAAACAATACTGAAGCCATTTGGGAAATGCAATACGATGGTTACGGTGGCTTACATGGTAACTGGATGCCAAGCGTTTTAGTAGGAACGGGTTGGAAACGTTTTAATACCCCAACAAATAGTTTATCTAAAGCATTTGATGATGCTGGCGATGCTGTACGCAAGGCATCAAGCATTAAGTTTAATAACGTAGTTTCAGAAGGCTGGAGCGATTCTTATTGGGCTAAAACAAGTTATCCATACATTAATAAATATCGTGCTGATGATAAATCTGATAACTATATTTTAAGACTAGCAGATATTATTTTATTAAAAGCTGAGGCTTTGAATGAATTAAGTTCTTCAGGTTGGTCGGCAGCAGCACCATTAATTAACCAAGTTCGCAATCGTGTTGGTTTAGCTGCAACAACAGCTTCAGATCAAGCTTCAATGCGTTTAGCAATCGAAAACGAGCGTCGTTTAGAGTTAGCTTTCGAAGGTCATCGCTGGTTCGATTTATTAAGAACCAACAGAATTATTCCTGTAATGAATGCGCAGGTTGATGGCGCTGGAGCAAATCTTAATTATAACCTTACACCGGCAAAATTATATTTTCCTATTCCGCAGGATGAGTTAGACAAAAATCCTAACGTAAGATAATATTTTAAAACAAGAGGCTATCTCAGAATAACTCATTCAGAAATAGTAAAAGAATTGAATTTGGCGCTGTCGTCATGCTCAGCTTAACTGAGCATCATAATGCTTTAGTAGGGACCTATTTTTGACCCTTCCATCGCATTACGATTCCCGTTTTCACGGGAATGACGAACTGCTAAAAAACCTTCTAAATTAATTTTGAGACAGCCTCTTTGTTTTATTCTTTTAAATAATAAATCCTCAATTTATTAAACCGAATTCTTCATGAAATTAATTTATAATATATGCTTAGCCAGTAGTCTTCTTTTTTCTGCCTGCGCCTGCAGAAAAGCAACAACGGCTGACACCTCAAGTAAAACGGATTCTACCGAGCCTGTAAAAACTGAAGTTGGATTTTGGTTAACCAAAGGCGATCAATCTCAATTATTACAAAAGCAAAATATAGCTTTAAATTTTGCTGAAGCAACGAATACAAATCCTACCATAGAAGTTGATCCCGCAACAACCTTTCAAAGTATTGATGGTTTTGGTTATACTTTAACAGGTGGAAGTGCAAGTTTAATAAATGCCCTTCCTATTGCTGAAAAGGATAAATTAATAAACGAATTGTTTGGAACAACCGAAGATGCGATTGGAATAAGTTATTTAAGAATTAGTATTGGTGCATCCGATTTAAGTGCCACACCATTTACTTATAATGATTTACCAGATGGGGAAACTGATGAGAATTTAGTTAAGTTCTCCTTATCAAAGGAACAAGCTGATTTAATTCCAATACTTAAAAAAATTGTAGCCGTAAACCCTTCTATTAAAATACTAGGTTCTCCATGGACTGCACCAGCCTGGATGAAAACAAATAAAAGTTTTATTGGTGGAAGTTTAAAACCGGAATATTATTCCACTTATGCTAAATACCTGGTCAAATATATCCAGGAAATGAAATCGCTTGGTATAATAATCGATGCTATTACGCCACAAAATGAGCCTTTACATCCGGGTAACAACCCAAGCATGTATATGGAAGCTTTAGATCAGGCTAAGTTTGTGAAAGTTTTAGGGCCGATTTTTCAAGCTGCAGGTTTAAGCACAAAAATCATCGTTTATGATCACAATGCAGATAAACCAGAATATCCAATTACAATTTTAAATGATGCTGAAGCAAAAAAATATGTTGATGGCTCTGCCTTTCACCTTTATGCAGGTAATATTTCTGCATTAACTCAAGTACATAACGCTCATCCAGATAAAAATGTGTATTTCACTGAACAATGGGTTGGTGGACCATCAAACTTTGGCGAAGATTTAAAATGGCATGTATCTACCTTAATTATTGGCGCTACCAGAAACTGGAGCCGCAATGTTTTAGAATGGAATTTAGCTGCAGATTCTAATTACCAACCTCATACAGATAAAGGTGGCTGTACAAGTTGCTTAGGTGCAATAACAATTGCTCCCGCTGTTAGTAGAAATGTGGCATATTACGTTATTGCACATGCATCTAAATTTGTTAAACCTGGTTCAACTCGTATTGCATCTAACATCATTAGTAATCTGCAAAACGTAGCCTTCAAAACCCCTGATGGTAAAACAGTATTAATTGTTTGTAATAATAACAACTCCGATACTTCATTTAACATTAAGTATAATGGAAAAACGGTAAATAGTACACTAGAAAAAGGTGCGGTTGCAACTTATGTTTGGTAAAATATTGCTCATATTAATTTGATTTGCTAGTTTTAGATTTATAAAGTCTCATATTAAAATCAATTCCATCTCAATGAAAAAATTATTCCTGATTTTTGCCGCCTCATCAATATTTCTAGCATCTTGTGAAAGCGATAGTAAAAAGTATACGACTGTTGATTCTAGTATAATGAGTGAGCAGCAAATTTCAAAACCAAATCCCGATGAATGTTTTGTTTATAGTAAAAATAAAGATTCGGTTAAACTAAGAATGTGGGGTACCGGAAACAATATTTTATTGGGACAATTGAATTATAATTTATTTGAAAAGGATAAGAATTCTGGTCCCATTTATGGAGTAGAAAAAGGCGATACTATTATTGTAGATTATAAATTTGAATCGGAAGGTGTTTATTCTAAAAGACAAATTGTTTGGCTAAAACAAGGGGATAAACTTCTGGAAGGTATAGGCGATATTTATCAGGTTAATGGTGATGTTAAATTTAAAGATATTAGCAAGCTAACATTTGGAAAATCAATAATTTTAGAGAAAACAGATTGTAAATAAATTAAAAAGCTCGCTTCAAAATATTAGGCGAGCTTTTTAGTTATAAATTTTCAAATCTTTCCCAAAACCCATCTACTGGTAGTTTCGCGAAAATATTAACAGGCTCCTTTTTAACAGGATGTAAAAACTGTAACCTTCTGGCATGCAAACAGATGCTTCCTTTTCTACTTCCACGGGGATAACCGTATTTATTATCGCCAACAATTGGGCAACCCATTGAAGAGAGTTGAACCCTGATTTGATGAGAACGACCAGTAAGCGGATCTACTTCAATTAAAAAATAATCGCCTACTTGGGCAATTA
Source organism: Pedobacter jamesrossensis (assembly GCF_042650905.1). Taxonomy (NCBI): domain Bacteria; kingdom Pseudomonadati; phylum Bacteroidota; class Sphingobacteriia; order Sphingobacteriales; family Sphingobacteriaceae; genus Pedobacter; species Pedobacter jamesrossensis. Next base: position 91,251 of record NZ_JBHSBY010000144.1, read on the forward strand.
AACGATAAGAAAGCTCAGCCCTTTGCGAACCCTGAACTTCTGTATTATAATACGTAACTACGTTTTTTTGAGGGTTTTTAACCAACCAATGAATTAAAGTTCCCGATTCCTTTTCAGGTTTGTTTTTTACAACCGCCCAATATGTTTTTTTTACTTCACGATTTTTAAAAACCGCATTCATCCGCTCCAGTGCCTTACTTGTCTTAGCAAATAGAATTACACCACTAACAGGCCTGTCTAAACGATGTACAACACCTAAAAAAGCACCATTAGGCTTATTATATTTTTTGGCAATGTACTTTTTTACCTGCTCATCCAAAGGTTCATCACCTGTTTCATCAACTTGTACAATATCCCCCGCCCTTTTACTTATCGCAATAAGGTGGTTATCTTCAAAAAGTATGTCTTTATCGGTAATTGGCACAGAATGGTCAATTGTTTTAAATGATTAATTGTTTAATTATTTCAGTAACCCCAATCTTAGTATTGCTCTTTCTCGTTAGGGAAATCGTTAGCTTTTACATCACGAATGTAAGATTGCGCAGCACCTAAAATATCATCGTATAAGTTAATGTACTGACGTAAAAAACGAGGTTTAAAGCCTTTTGTTAAGCCAATCATATCGTTAACTACTAAAACCTGTCCATCACATCCGTTACCAGCGCCAATACCAATGGTAGGAATTTGTAGGCTTTCTGAAACTTCTCTACCTAAAGTTGCGGGTATTTTTTCTAAAACAATTGCAAAACAACCTGCAGCCTGTAAAGCTAAAACATCGCTTTTTAATTTATTAGCTTCTTCTTCTTCTTTAGCACGAACGGTATAAGTACCAAATTTATAAATCGACTGGGGTGTTAAGCCTAAATGCCCCATTACCGGAATACCTGCAGTAATAATACGCTGAACTGACTCAATAATCTCTTCACCACCCTCTAGTTTTACACCGTGAGCACCAGATTCTTTCATTATTCTGATTGCAGAATTTAAAGCTTCTTTAGAATTGCCTTGGTACGAACCGAAAGGTAAATCTACCACAACAAAAGCACGTTTAACAGCCCTAATTACCGAAGCAGCATGATAAATCATTTGGTCTAATGTAATAGGAAGAGTAGTTTCATGACCAGCCATAACATTCGATGCAGAATCTCCAACTAGTAAAACATCTAAACCTGCATCATCCAAAATGGTAGCCATAGAATAATCATAGGCTGTGAGCATTGATATTTTTTCACCACGTTGTTTCATTTCTTGCAAAATGTGTGTGGTTATTCTTTTTATTTCTTTATGTACCGACATGGTTTTTGTTTTGTAGCCCAAAAGTATTGTTTTTTCTTTAAATTAAGGCTGAAAGAAGAAAGCTTAAAGACTAAAGCCATACTTACGTTTTCGAATTGAGCTTTACTCTTTCCTCTTTATAATCGCATCTTTATTTTATATTTTTCTTTACATTCCCAATCATAAACCCTATCTTTGTACCCCGAAATGGAAGGGATATATTCATCTTTTTTTGCACCCCGCAAAAACGGCTTTAATGCCGAAAGCCATTCTTTTTTCGACTCTTTTTTAAATCAAAATCCATATTGTAATTACCATGACTAACTACACCAAGTTACCTGCGATTTTATTACTTGCCGATGGCACGGTTTTTTACGGCAAAGCTGCCGGAAAAATTGGCACCACTACTGGCGAAATTTGTTTTAATACCGGGATGACAGGTTACCAGGAAATTTTTACCGACCCGAGTTACTTCGGACAGATAATGGTTACAACTAATTCTCATATCGGGAATTATGGTATCCAAAAGGAAGAAATTGAATCTGATTCGATAAAAATTGCTGGCTTAGTTTGTAAAAACTATAACATTGTTTACAGCCGTAAACAAGCAACAGAATCTATTCAGGATTATTTCCAGAACGATAACTTGGTTGCGATTTCTGATATTGATACACGTGCTTTAGTACGTCACATTAGAGATAAAGGCGCAATGAACGCAATTATTTCTTCAGAAATTACTGATTTAGATGAATTAAAACAAAAGTTAGCAGAAGTTCCATCAATGGAAGGTTTAGAGCTTTCATCTAAAGTAAGTACAAAAGAGCCTTATTTTTATGGAAACCCAGAAGCTACTTTAAAAGTTGCGGCTTTAGATTTAGGCATCAAGAAAAATATTTTACGCAGTTTCGAAAACCGCGACATTTACGTTCAGGTTTTCCCCGCAAAAACTAAATTTGCCGAAATGGAGAAATTCAATCCAGACGGTTACTTTATTTCTAATGGCCCTGGCGACCCATCGGTAATGCCTTATGCCGTAGAAACTATTAAAGAAATTTTAGCGGAGGATAAACCATTATTTGGAATTTGTTTAGGGCACCAATTGTTGGCGGAAGCAAATAATATAGGTACCATGAAAATGTTTAATGGTCACCGCGGATTAAACCATCCAGTTAAAAACATCATTAAAAACCATTGTGAGGTTACTTCTCAAAATCATGGTTTCGGTGTTGTTCCTGAAGAGGTTAAAAACTCAGACAAGGTTGAAATTACTCACATAAACTTAAACGATAAATCTATCGAAGGGATTCGTGTTAAAGGCAAAAAAGCATTTTCAGTGCAATATCACCCAGAATCTTCTCCAGGGCCACACGATTCTCGTTACTTATTCGACGATTTCGTTGATGTGATGACTGGTAAATTGACTTGGTAGTAGAAAGGTTATCTGTTATGGTTGACAGTCTATTCATCATGCCTCGCAACAGATAACTGTCAACTAATAATAAAAATGCGAATCTGGTCGATTCGCATTTTTAATTTAATACACCTACTAAAAACATCATTTTACCGACATTTTTGGCTACAACTGATTAAATTCATTTTCTATTCATTTAAAGCTCCTTACATTCGTAATATGGAAACAAACAAAGCCATTATCAGCGTTAAAAATCTGGTAAAAAAGTACGATGATTTTATCGCCGTTCAAGATTTAAGTTTTGAAGTTTACGAAAATGAAATTTTTGGCTTACTTGGACCCAACGGAGCTGGCAAAACCACAACGTTAGAAATTATCGAAACGTTAAGAGAAAAAACATCTGGAGAAATAATTGTAGATGGATTTTCGGTTGATAAGCAGGCACACGAAATCAAACAAATTATTGGTGTACAGTTACAGGCTGCAGGTTATTATCCTAATTTAAATTTAGTTGAGCTTTTGGAGCTTTTTTCCGGTCTTTATGGTGCAAATATTAAACCAATGGAAATGCTGGAGAAAGTTAATCTTCAAGATAAAGCCAAAGCAAAATACAAAGCACTTTCTGGTGGGCAAAAGCAACGCTTCTCCATTGCAACTACCTTAATTAATCAACCTAAAATTATCTTCTTAGACGAGCCAACCACAGGCTTAGATCCTCAAGCCAGAAGAAATTTATGGGATTTGATTAAAGGAATTCGCAGTAACGGAACTACAGTTGTAATTACCACACATTATATGGACGAAGCAGAGCAACTTTGCGACCGTGTAGCCTTTGTAGAACGAGGGCAAATTATCGCTTTAGATACGCCTGATAATTTGATTGACAAATTAGTTAGCAGTGGCTTTGAACGCAAAAAAGAAGTTAAAAAAGCCAACTTGGAAGATGTTTTTATCAATCTTACAGGTAAAGAGTGGCGAGAATAGTGCATCCTACCATCTTGAAGAGAGAACAAGCGATATGGGAGTAAAAAAATCAAAATACTGTATAGAATTATAGCAAATTATATATGCAAAAAGATATTAACGATAGAAATTCAACTTCCCCTTTAGGGAATGGGGGTTACAGCAATACAAAAGCAACACTGGCATTAGCCAAGGCAAGCTTTCGATCTATAATGCGAAGCCCTTCAGCCGTGGTTTTCACACTTGCTTTCCCTTTAATTTTCATATTGGTTTTTGGCTTTTTAGGAGGCGGCGGTACGCATATCGATGTTGGAATTACGCCAGGTTCGGATATTAACAACCCTGTAATTGTGATGCTGGAAAAAACAAGAATGATTCGTTTAGTCAAAGACAAATCAAAAGCCGATTTCGATAAGTTACTGGAAAAAGGCAATGTTGATGCAATGATTGATATTCGCAAAGAAGTTAATTCCGTAGCTTATTCTGTTAACGTAGTTTATACTTCAGCGTCAATGGATAAAGGGAATATATTAAAATCGGTTTTAAATAATCTTTTTTATGATAAAGAATTAAAACCATCGGTTGCCGAAATTAAAGAAAGTACCGTTCATGGTCGAGAATATAAAACAATAGATTTTATTTTACCAGGTCAATTAGGTTTTTCATTATTGAGTACAGGTGTTTTTGGAACGGCGTTTGTTTTTTTAAGCTTACGCCAAACCTTGGTTATAAAACGTTTTTTTGCAACGCCTGTAAAACGCTCCAGCATTGTAATTGGCGAAGGTATTGCCAGAATAGGTTTTGCTTTAATCGGGGCATTATTCATCATTTTAATCGGTCATTTTTTCTTTGGCTTTACACTCGTTCATGGGGCGCTCACCGTTCTCAACATGCTTGTTTTAGCCACGCTCGGAGTAATTGTATTTATGGGTTTTGGCTTTATTATATCAGGAATTGCAAAAAACGAAAGTATGGTTCCGCCAATATCAAATATTGTAACCTTACCACAGTTTTTATTATCAGGAACTTTCTTTTCAATAGAAGCTTTTCCAACATGGTTACAACCAATAAGCCGGGCTTTGCCCCTTACCTATTTAAATGATGCGATGCGCAAAGTAGCTTTTGAAGGTCTGGGTTTGTGGGATGTGAAATTTCAGATTATGATTTTGGTAATCTGGGGTATTGGGATTTATGCCGTAGCCGTGAAAGTATTTAAGTGGGAATAGTTTGAAAAATAGATGCAACAAAAAATGGGATATTGCCAATAACAATATCCCATTTCTATTAAATTATAATTTCTTTAATTACAACGCTGCTTTTACCAAAAATGGAAGAATCTCTTTTTGGAAACTTACAAAGTTCTTACGCACATCAGAATCACTAACCGAAGTAAATGCAAAAGAGAAAACAATACTCTTGCTTGCTTTAAGTAAAAAAGCCAGACCTTCTCTTCTTGCTGGATTATTTTTAAAATTATCCAATTGAAGATAAGCTGCAAGCAACAGCGCCTCGAGCTGATCAGACAGGTGCTTTAAAAACTCTTGAGAATTCGCATTCTCTCGAACAAAATCCCAACCAATAAACTCATTACAAGCGGTAAAGGAAAGTCGACTGGTTTTCATTACCAAGGCCTTTAAATGTTCTTCTTCTGAAGCGTAACTAACTTTATTATTTAATATCTCATATAAATTCTGATCTAAATAGTCCATTAAAATACTATCTAGAACCTGCTCTTTACTTTCGAAATATTTATAGATAGTTGCCTTCGCAATACGTGCTTTTTTGGCTATCTCGTTTACACTTGTTTTGTGATACCCGTACTTTCTAAAAAGTTCTTTAGCTGCCTTTTTTACAGTTTCCTTAATTTTTTCGGCTTCCATTTTAATTGGTTACTTGTAAATTTTGGCCAGATATAGCCACTGTGTATTGTTTTAAACCTCTAACTGCAGGTGCTTTAACCGGACTTCCATCTTCGAGCAAAAACTTTGCACCAGAACAAGGGTCGGTAACTGTAATTGTTGGATCATCAAGATTTACAGCACATTTTTGTTCAGGATTTACACTGCTACAACGGTCAAATGCTACATAACTATTATCTGTTCTACGATAAAGCACCAAACCTGCAATACCATACCCATTAATAACAACTGCCCCTCCCGGACTACTCAATCTGCTTAACCGAGGATCTGTTACAGGCATGCTGAAATTTACTCCAACTTCAGGTATGTAACCTTCATCTTTTCCACAGCCTGTTGTAAACAATACGAGGATGAATAATATGCTGTATAAAAGCTTCATCATTATATTAAAGCAGATTTATACTGCTTTAAAAAACGAACATCGTTTTCGGAGAATAGCCTTAAATCTTTAATCACATATTTAAGATTTGTAATTCTTTCTATCCCCATACCAAAGGCAAAACCGCTGTATTTCTTTGAATCTATACCGCAATTCTCTAAAACATTCGGGTCAACCATGCCACAACCCAAAATTTCTACCCAACCGCTATATTTACACATATTACAACCGGCACCCTTACAGATGGTACAAGAAATATCCATCTCTGCAGAAGGTTCTGTAAAAGGGAAATAAGAGGGGCGGAAACGAACTTGGGTTCCTTCGCCATATAACTCTTGAACGAAATAAAATAATGTTTGTTTCAAATCTGCAAACGACACATTTTCATCAACATACAAACCTTCGATTTGGTGAAAAAAACAATGTGCTCTTGCAGAAATAGCTTCGTTACGGTAAACACGACCTGGCATAATTGCTCTGAAAGGTGGTTGGCCTTGCTCCATCATGCGTACTTGCACCGATGAAGTATGTGTACGCAAAGCAATATCGCCTTTTTCGCCACCTTTCTTAATGAAGAAAGTATCCTGCATATCTCTCGCAGGGTGTTCTTCAGGGAAGTTTAAAGCAGAGAAGTTATGCCAGTCATCTTCAATTTCAGGGCCTTCGGCTACTGTAAAACCAAGTTTTGCGAAAATCTCTACAATCTCTCTTCGAACCAAAGCTAGTGGATGGCGTGAACCAATTTCAAAACCTTCTCCAGGTAATGTTAAATCTTCCTCATTTACTCCAGATTGAGACTGTGTTGATTCAGTAACCTCTTTTAATGCTAAATACTTAGCCTCTGCGAGTTGCTTAAATTCGTTAAGAACTTTACCTAAAGATTTTTTCTCTTCAACAGAAACGGTTTTAAATTCTTCAAAAATTTCTTTGATAATACCTTTACTTCCTAAATATTTTATGCGAAACTGCTCTAACTCATCTGCTTTCTCTGTTACGAAAGCATTAATTTTCTCAGTATATTGTGTTATTTTGTCCTGTAACATGGCTTCAAATATACAGGAAATTATCTTAAAATTTAAATGTGCATCGGTTCAAAAAATCTGTTTACAATATCATTATAAAAGAAAATGAACCCGAAACAAAAAAGCCGCAACTTCATGCGGCTTTGAAAATATTATAGAGTTATTAGGAATTAAATTACGCCAAGTTCTTTTCCAACTTTAGTAAAAGCCGCAATGGCTTTATCTAAATGATGTTGCTCATGTCCGGCAGAAAGTTGTACTCTAATTCTTGCTTTTCCCTGAGGAACAACCGGATAGAAAAATCCGATAACGTAAATGCCTTCCTCTAACATTTTTGCAGCAAAATTTTGCGCAATTTTTGCATCATAAAGCATTACAGGCACTATTGGATGAAAACCAGGTTTAATATCGAAACCAGCTTCCGTCATCTTCTCACGGAAATATTTGGTATTATTTTCCAATTTATCTCTTAAAGATGTGGTTTCGCTTAACATATCTAAAACAGCTATAGATGCGCCAGCAATTGCCGGAGCTAAAGTGTTCGAGAATAAATATGGGCGAGAACGTTGACGCAACATATCGATGATTTCTTTTTTACCTGATGTAAAACCGCCCGAGGCACCACCTAATGCTTTACCCAAGGTTCCAGTAATGATATCAATGCGATCCATAACATTAAAATGCTCATGTGTACCACGACCTGTTTTACCAATAAAACCAGAACAGTGCGACTCATCAATCATAATTAATGCTTCATATTTATCGGCCAAATCGGCAATTTTATCCAAAGGTGCTACAGAACCATCCATTGAAAAAGCACCATCAGTAACGATAATTCTATGGCGACAATCTTTAGCTGCGATTAATTGCTTTTCCAAATCTTCCATATCAGCATTTTTATAACGGAAACGCTGTGCTTTACACAAACGAACGCCATCAATAATCGATGCATGGTTTAACTCATCAGAAATAATTGCATCTTCTGCATTAAACAACGGCTCGAAAACGCCACCATTTGCATCAAAAGCTGCAGCATATAAAATTGTATCTTCGGTACCTAAAAAAGTAGAAATTTTAGCTTCCAGTTCTTTGTGCACATCTTGGGTACCACAAATAAAACGAACAGAAGACATTCCATAACCATGATCGTCTATTGCTTTTTTAGCTGCCTCAATCACCTTTGGATGAGATGAAAGGCCTAAATAATTATTTGCACAAAAGTTAATGACTTCAGCACCACCGCTCACTTTAATATCTGCACCTTGAGGGGTAATAATTATGCGTTCGCGTTTAAATAATCCTGCGTTTTCAATTTCTTCTAATTCTTTTTGAAGAACAGGTTGTAAAGTTTTATACATGGCATTTATTGGTTGATTTTGCTTTCAAAGTTATAAAAAAAACGGCTCTCAGATATAAAATACGCTCTACAATACTATTATTTAAAATAACAAACGTTTGATATTTCTGTTGAACCCAATTATATTCAGACATTTTTTTTAAAAGTGGCTCCCAAAAAAATATTTTTTAATCAACTTAACAAACTTTAACACATAGCTATACGTATAGTGTTAAAACTTATTCGATATTTATACCTTAACTAGTCTTTACACATGATAAGAAACTGCGCACTCGTAATCTTTTGTTTATTTTTTTACAATTTTGCTTTTGCACAACAATTTACCGTAACAGGAATTATAAAAGATATTAGCGGACAAGCTGTTCCTTTTGCTTCAGTTTCTATAAAAGGTACAACTAAAGGTACATCGGCAAATGTAGATGGCAAGTATGAGATTAAGCTAAACCGAGGTGAAACAACTTTAAGTTTTAGGGCCATTGGCTATAAACCACAAGAGCATATTTTAAACTTGGTTGCCTCAACATCATTAAATATTTCTTTAACATCAGAAAGTTATACGCTAAATAACGTTACCATAAAAGGTAATGCGGAAGATCCGGCATATGCGATTATTCGCAAAGCCATAAAGCAAAGAAAAATACATCTGGAAGAAGTAAATTCATTTACCTGTGATGTTTATATAAAAGGTGTGCAACGTTTAAGAAGTGCTCCTAAAAAATTTATGGGACAAGACATTAGAAAAGTAATGGAGCTCGATACAAACCGACAAGGCATTATTTATCTTTCAGAATCGCAAAGTAAGTTCAGTTTTAGAAGACCAAACGATGTACATGAAGAAATGATTTCATCGAAAGTTGCAGGCAGAAATAATGCCTTTAGTTTTAACAAAGCTTCTGATTTGGTTATAAACTTTTACGATAACTACCTGCTTGAAAATAAACTAAGTTCAAGAGGCTTTATTTCTCCAATTGCAGATAACGCACTTTTTTACTATAAATATAAATATTTGGGCGAAACACGTGAAAATGGCGAAGTTGTAAATAAAATAGAGGTAATTCCACGTCGTCCAAACGACCCTGTATTTAGGGGGATAATTTATATATTGGAAGATAGCTGGAGGATATATAACACCGATTTATTCTTAACAAAAAGTGCCGGAATTAATTTTATAGATACGTTGAGTATAAATCAACAATTCACAAAAGTTAAAGAAGTTTACATGCCAACAAGTATAAATTTTCAATTTAATGGTAATGTACTAGGTTTTAAGTTTGCAGGCTACTTTGTTGGTGTGTATAGTAATTACGATATTTCTCCTATTTTCCCTAAAAACTTTTTCAGCGGAGAGATTTTAAAGGTTACAGAAATGGTTAACAAAAAGGATTCGATATACTGGACTAATAATCGTCCAATTCCTTTAACACCAGATGAAAAAATTAATTATGTAGTAAAAGATAGCATTGCCAAACGAAAAGAATCTAAAACTTATCTAGACTCTCTAGAAAAGGATAATAATAAATTTGGTATTGGAAAACTATTATTGAGGGGCTATAGTATTAACGATAGATTTGACAAAGAATACATTTCTTTCGATCCAATTTTACGGTCGGTATTTTATAATACAGTAGAGGGTTTTGCAATAAAATATGGGGTTACTTACAGAAAAGTATTCGAAAATCGAAGAAGCTACAGCATTCGCCCCGAATTAAGATATGGTTTTGCCAATCAAAAACTTACAGGAAGTTTAACAGGAAGCTATTATTACAACCCACTTAAACGGGCAAGTATTGGTGCATCATTTGGAAACGGAATTTTCGATTTAAATAATTTAGGCTCAATGACAGACCTGGGAAACACAATCAATTCTCTACTTTACGAAAAGAATTTCCCTAAATTTTATTCAAAAACTTTCGTTAATTTAAATACCACACGCGAATTAGCAAGTGGATTACAGGGTTCAGTCAGCTTAGATTATGCAAGAAACCATACTTTAACAAACTCAACTGATTTTAAGTTTTTTGATAATAAAGACAGGGAATTTACCTCAAATAACCCTTTTAACCCAACAACTGAAACACCTCTTTTTCCAACTTATACATCAGTTAGTGCAACAGCAAGTTTAACTTATACAATAGGTCAGAAATACATTACCCGCCCCGATGGTAAATTTTATACAGAATCTAAGTATCCTAAAATAACCGTTCTTTATAAAAAAGGAATAAAAAATGCTTTGGGTAGCGATGTAGACTACGATTTTGTAAAAGCCGAAATATCTCAGGATAGAATTAGCCTTGGTTTGTGGGGTTACTCTTCATTTTTGGTTGGCGCCGGAAAATTCATCAATAATAACAGCTTGTATTACCCTGATTTCAAACATTTTGCGGGTAACATCTCTACAATTTTTCCACCTAACTTAAGAAAATTCCAATTTCTGGATTTTTATCAGTTCAGCACAAATCAACAATATTTCGAGGCTCATGCAGAACATAATTTTGCAGGCTTCTTCTTAAATAAAGTCCCGTTATTACGTAAAGCAAAGCTTGAAGAGTTTATTGGTGGTGGCTATTTATCATCTCCAGAAAAAAGAAACTATAAAGAGTTTTACTTCGGTTTACAGCGCTTAGTTTTAAGAGTAAGTTATGGTTTTGCTTATGATGGTGGTAAAAAACTAACACAAGGCTTTAGAATTAGCTATGGGTTTTAGTTAGGCTGAAGGTTGAGGGCTTAAAGGTTGAGGGTGACCTTCTACCTTAAACCTTTTAACCTTCCACCTTTTTTCTTATCTTTGCCTCGCTTTAAACGCCGTTTGCAACGGTATCAACAGCGTTATGAAAAAATATCAAACACTACTTTACTATTGCTATAGTTACATAGCAGAGGCAGAACAGTTTGCTGCCGATCACCTAAAATTTTGTAAATCGTTAGATTTAGTAGGCAGAATAATCGTAGCTGATGAAGGTTTAAATGGTACTGTTTCAGGCTCAATAGAATCTTGTAAAGCCTACATGGAAGCTATCCATGCCGATGAAAGATTTACAAAAACCGAATTTAAGATCGACGATGTAGAAGAGCCTTCTTTTATTAAAATGCATTGCAGATATAAATCAGAAATTGTTCATTCAGGTTTAAGAGATACTTCAATCATCAATCCAAATGAAAAAACAGGTAAACATTTAGAGCCTGTTGATTTTATGAAAATGAAGGATGATGAAGATGTTATTATTCTGGATGTTCGCTCTAACTACGAGCACAATTTAGGGAAATTTAAAAATGCATTAACTTTAGATATCGAAAATTTCCGCGATTTTCCAGAGCAAATCAATGAACTGGCTAAATACAAAGACAAGAAAATTTTAACCTATTGCACAGGTGGTATTAAATGCGAAAAAGCATCTGCCCTACTTTTACATCATGGTTTTAACGATGTTTACCAATTACACGGTGGCATTATAAAATACGGAAAAGAAGCAGGAGGCAAAGATTTTGAAGGAAAATGCTATGTTTTTGATAATCGTATTGCTGTAGATGTAAATGAGGTAAACCCAACCATAGTTTCAGTTTGTTATAATTGTGGCACAACAACCCCAAAAATGATTAACTGCGCAAACCCTGAGTGTAATGAGCACATTACACAGTGTGATAATTGCGGAGAAGAATTACAAGGCTGTTGCTCTGTGGATTGCACAACAAACCCTCGAAAACGTCCTTATGATGGCACAGGTTATTATGTTAAAGTTCCGCAGCCGGTTAGTAATAAAAAACAAGTAACTAATGCTGTTGTTTAGACAAATAAACAACAACATTCTATGCGCGTATTCTTCCCTATTGCCTTTCTATTTATATCATAATGCCTTTATGACATTGGCTTGGTATGGCCATTTAAAGTTTAAGGATATGGAATGGATATATTTTTCAGGTACCTGCTAATAAATTTGGCCTTAAGGAAAATGGCGGAGCTTTTAGTTTAATGCAACTAAAAGTTACACACGAAGCCATAACCGTATTTTCAATTTTCCCAATCCTTTTCTTTAAAACGGAAAAAATTGCCTGGAATCATATTATTGCTTTCTGCTTAATTTTACTTGCAGTGTTCTTTGCTTTTATCAAGAAATAATTCAGTTTTACATCTTCTCTTTATTTTTATTTACTTTGTGTAATAATCCGATTACCAATTTTACACATGCAAAAATTCTTACGCTGCATTTTCTTAATTTTAATCTGCACCTCATTAAATTTATATGCTGCTGATATTAAAAGTATTGGCGTACCATATATTGAAAATTATTCTAAAGCTATTTATGCTTCTGGCAATCAAAACTGGAGCATAGCAAAAGATAAGGATGGCGTAATGTACTTTGGCAATACCGAAGGCTTACTTACCTACGATGGAAAATATTGGCAGCAATACAAAATGCCAAATAATCAAATTGTTCGCTCTGTGGCAACAGATAACAATGGCAAAATTTACACTGGCGGATTTGGAGATTTTGGTTATTGGTCGTTCAAACAAAACAAATTAAAATACACTTCCTTAACTAATTTAATTCCAAAATCGGATAAACTCAAAGATGAAATCTGGAAGATTCATATTTATGGCAACAAGGTTATCTTTCAATCTTTTAGCACCATATATATCTACATTAATGGTAAAATTACAATTTTAAAAAATGCCAGTAATTTCTTGTTTTCTTACAAAATAGGGAATAGATTTATTGTAGAAGATAAGGGACTATACGAACTTAAAGGTAATAAGTTAATGTTCATTCCTGGTAGCGATGTTATTTGCAAAACTGGGGTACTATCTATTCTACCCTTTAAAGGTGATGTTTTGCTAATTGGAACTGGTAAAAATGGATTATTTTTATTCGATGGTAAGACATTTACAGCCTTCAACACGCCAGCAAATTCTTTTTTATCTGCATTTCAATTAAACAATGGCGCCAAAATTCTAGATAAGTATTATGCTTACGGAACAATACTAAATGGCGTTATTATTATTGATGAGAGTGGCAAAATTATTCAAAGAGTTAATAAATCAAGCGGATTGCAGAATAACACTGTTCTAAGCTTGTATAGCGATGATGAACAAAACCTGTGGGCTGGTTTAGACAATGGAATCGACAGGATTGAACTTAATTCGCCGTTATATTTCTACCTGGATAAAATGGGTGTTTTTGGAACAGTATATTCTAGTGTAATTTTTCAGAATAAAATCTATTTAGGAACAAATCAAGGTCTTTTTTACAGCGAATGGAAAGAAAATGATCAGTTTTCTAACCTAAATTTTCGACTTATACCAAATTCTCAGGGACAGGTTTGGGAATTAACCATAATTGACGGGCAACTTTTATGCGGGCACAATAACGGAACATTTAACGTAACAGGCGATAAAATCGAAAAATTAACAGGTTATAGTGGCGGCTGGACGATTAAAAAATTAAACAGCAACCCTAACTTGTTAATTCAAGGTACCTACACAGGTTTATTGCTCTTTAACAAAAACAGTCAAGGCAAATGGCAATTTTTTAAAAAGATTGCAAATTTTAACGAGCCATCACGATGTGTTGAGCAAGATAACAAGGGTGAAATATGGGTTAGCCATGCTTATAAAGGACTTTATAAATTAAAACTAAGCAGTGATTACAGTACAGTCATTTCGAATAAATATTACGATGAAAAAAGTGGGCTGTCCAATAACTATAACCTCAACCTATTTAATTTAGAAGATAAAATTGTTTTCGCAAGCTCGTCGGGTTTCTTTACTTACGATAATATTAGCGATAGATTTTCGAAATATAATATATTAAACAAAGCACTTGGTTCCTTTGCCTCATCGAATAAAATTATTAATGCTGGTTCTAAAAAGTATTGGTTTATCAATCATGGTAAAACAGCTTTGGCTAACTTCAGCGAAGCTGGAAAAATATCTATAGATTCAAATCGTTTCAGTATTTTGGATGGTAAGATGGTTCAATACTATGAAAATATCAGTAGAATTAGCGATTCTATTTATTTAATTAGTGTTGATGATGGTTTCGTTTTTTACAATTCAAGCCAGATAATACAATCTGCAGCAAACAAAATTCAACAAAGAGTTTTAATTCGCAGAATTGAGGATATAACAGATAAGTACTCCATTATTAGCGAAAATGGAAATGATGGCTCAGAAATAGAAGTTAGAAATAGCCGAAACAATATTCGGATATCTTTCTCCTTACCTTATTACAGGCAAGCTAAAATTAAGTTCCAATACTATCTGGAAGGTTACTCGAAAGACTGGTCAGATTGGAGTTATGCTACCCAAAAAGATTTCACCAACTTAAGCAGTGGTAAATATCATTTTAAAGTTAGAGCGAGAATAGACGATTCAAAAATCAGCGAAATTACAACCTTCGAATTTGTTGTGCTTAGACCATGGTATTTGAGTAATTGGGCGATAATATTATACTCTATAATTTTTGTGATTATTTTGATAATAGGTAAAAAAATATATGAGGGTAAACTTCAAAAAGATAGTCAGAAAATAACCGACCGCTTGCAGGCGGAACAAGATGAGATTTTAAAGCAAGAATCAGAAGCTAACGAAAAGCAAATCCATAAGCTACAAACCGAAAAGCTACAAGCAGAACTAGCGTCAAAAAATCGTGAGCTTGCAAACTCTGCTATGACTTTAGTTTACAAAAATGAATTACTTCAAAAATTAAGCGACGATATTTTAAAACTTAAAGACGAGAATGGAAAAAAACTTGCTGATGATCAGATTCGAAAAATCCAAAAAGTAATAAACGACGGAATGAATGACGAACGCGACTGGCATTTATTTGAAAATAGTTTTAATGAGGCACACGAGAGTTTCTTTAAAAAACTTAAAGCCGGTCATCCGGATTTGGTACCAAATGATTTAAAGCTGTGTGCTTATTTAAGAATGAATATGAGCAGTAAGGAAATGTCTTCATTACTTAACATTACCTTGAGAGGAGTAGAAATTCGTCGCTACCGTTTACGCAAAAAACTGAATATTCCACACGACAAAAATCTTACAGAATTTTTAATGGAACTATAAATTATAACTCTTTAAGATTATCGGGAACGTTTGCATAAAACTAGCTTTTAATGGTTTATTACTACTCACTAACTTTTAGCTACTACATCATTACCTCTCATAAGCAATTATTAAGAGTTTCAAAAAGCTTGGTGTATTTTATACACTTTGTGTACGTGTAATCATCAAGTTACAATTCAAAAAACTGCATTTTCAGGCCAATTTCCTATTTGGTATGCATCCATGAGATAGTACACTTTTATTAATGATGTATTAATGTAGAGGTAATATCACTTGCACAAGAACAAAAACAACCTCACATTTAGATTAACAATTAAACTAAATTTATAATAAAGCATGAAAAGAATCTTTACAAGACTTTCTGTTCTAGCTGCTTTTTGTCTACTAACAATTAATGTAGCATTTGCGCAAAACATTACCATAAAAGGTAAGGTAATTGATGGAGGTGATAAAACATCTTTACCTGGCGTAACTGTATTAGTTAAAGGTACACAAAACGGTACGCAAACAGATGCAAACGGCAACTACTCCATAAGTGCGCCATCAAACGCAACTTTAGTATTCAACTTTATCGGTTATACTGCACAAGAGCAGGCAGTATCTAACCGAACTACAATTAATGTATCATTAGCATCAGAAGACCAACAATTAGAGCAAGTTGTGGTTGTGGGTTATGGTACACAAAGAAAAATTGATGTTACAGGTTCTGTAGCAACTGTAAAAGGAGAAGATATTTCTAAACAAGCATCAGTTAACCCAGTAAGTGCTTTACAAGGTAAAGTTGCTGGTGTTTCGATTACCAATAATGGCGCACCAGGTTCGTCACCTCAAATCACCATTCGTGGTACAGGTACTGTTTATGGTAATACTGGAGTGCTATACGTAGTTGATGGTGTTTGGTATGACGAGATTAGTTTCTTAAATCCTGCTGACATCGAAAGTTTAAGTATTTTGAAAGATGCATCTTCTCAATCTATTTATGGTATTCGTGCAGCAAATGGTGTTGTTTTAGTCACTACAAAAAAAGGTAAAACTGGTGAACCAGTAATAAGTTACAATGGTTCGGTAGGTTTTAAAGCAGTGACTAATCAGGTTGAAATGGCAAATGCAACTGAATATGCAACGATCATCAATGAATTATCTGCATCGAACGGAGCAAACCCGTTATTTGCTAATCCATCATCTTTTGGAACAGGTACTAATTGGTATAACCAGGCATTTAGAAACGCATTGCAAACCAATCACCAAATTTCGGTTAATGGTGGTACTGAAAAAACTACATACAATTTTTCATTAGGTTACACAAATGAAGATGGTATCGTTAAAACCCAGAATTACAAAAGATATACGGCTAAACTTTCGAATGATTTTCAGGTTCTTAAACCATTGAAAATCGGTTATACTGTTTCAGGTACATCAATCAATTCAAATGATATAAATGATGGTATTTTTCGTCAGTTATATACAGCGGGTCCAGTTGTACCAGTTTATTATGCAGATGGAACTTATGGAGATGCTAATGATTTCAGTTTAGGAGGTGGTAACAACTTTAACCCACAAGTTACTTTAGATTTCTTTAATCAGCAATCTAAAAACTATCGTATTAATGGTAACGTTTATGCAGAATTAACCGTAGCTAAAAACTTTACTTTTAAAACTAGTGCTGGTGGTGATTTTGGACAAAACGAAGTTAGAGCATATACACCACTTTTTTCAGCTACTCAAGGGCAAAGAACAACACAGAGCACTTTAGAAGTAAAGAGATCGGAAACCAGAAATTGGATTTTAGAAAATACTTTAACTTACAAAAACACTTTCGGAGACCATAGCATAACTGCATTAGTTGGTACTACAGCACAAAGAAGAAAATCTTACTTTATAAACTCTAAGGCATTCGATGTTCCTTACTCAAGTGATGGAGATTTGTACCTTTCTTTAGGTACTGCTGCTACACGTACTGTTGTTGATGGTGGAAGTTTATCTACCTCGGCTTCTTACTTTGGTCGTGTAAACTATTCTTACAAAGATAAATACTTATTAAACGCTACAATACGTAGAGATGCTGCTTCTCAATTTTTTGGAGGGGGTGATTTATGGGGTAATTTCCCTGCAGTTGGTGCAGGTTGGGTAATTACCAATGAAAACTTTATGAAAGACCAAAAAGTAGTGAACTATTTAAAACTAAAAGGATCTTGGGGTAAAGTAGGTAATGCAGGTGTTCCAATCAATCCAACGACTTTAACTGTATCGCAAGGTGGGGATTTAGTAGCATTCTTTAACGGTATAGGTTATACAGGTGCAAATATTAATTCTCTAGTGCCATCTTTCTTAAATTGGGAGCGCACTACAGGTACCGATATTGGTATTGAGGCTAGGTTCTTAGATAATCGATTAAGTATTGAAACTGGAGTTTATAATAAGCGAACTGAACAGGCAATTTTCGAAATTCCAATTTTAAGCTCTATTGGTACTGCTTCTGGTTCACAAATTGGCAACCAGGCAGATTTCCAAAATCGTGGTTTTGAATTCTTGGCAACTTATGCTGACAAATCAAAAAATGGCTTCGGTTATTCAATTAGTGGTAATATTGGTATCAATAACAACAAAGTACTATCGGTAGTTACTGGTTTAAACCCGATTTATGCGGGCGGTGCAGGTATTGCTAATGGAGCACTATCTACCCGTACAATACAAGGTGGTGCTATTGGAGAGTTTTACGGTTACGATGTAGCTGGTATTTTCCAAACACCGGCAGAAGTTTCTAGTTCGGCTCAAAAAACTGCTAAGCCAGGAGATTTTAAATATGTTGATCAAAACGGAGATGGTATTATTGATGGTAAAGATCGTATTGTTTTAGGTAATCCAAATCCTAAATTCAGCTATGGATTAAATACTTCTTTCAATTACAAAAACTTCGATTTATCAGTTGATATTCAAGGTGTTGCTGGCGTAGATGTATATAATGCTAACATCGCTTATCGTTTTGGCAATGAAAACTTTAGTAAGGATTTTTATGATAACAGATGGCATGGTGCTGGTACATCAACAACTTATCCTTCTGCAGCAGTTGGCTCAACAGCCAATGCAGCACCCAATTCATTCTATGTTGAAGATGGTTCTTACATCCGTTTAAGAAACATTCAGTTAGGTTATGCTTTGCCTTCAATGTTAATGAGCAAATGGAAAATGCAAAGAGTTAGGGTTTTTGTTGATGCACAGAATGCAATTAACCTTTTCGGTTATAAAGGCTTTACTCCAGAGATTGGTGGTACACCAACAAATGCTGGTATAGATGCAAGCGTTTATCCATTATCAGCTACTTATAGATTAGGTCTTCAAGTTACTTTCTAATAAATAAAGCAATGAAATTAAATTATAAAAATAATTATATACAAAAGATAGGACTTATTGCTTTGTGTTCTGGTCTATTGGTATTACCTGCATGTAAAAAAAGTTTTTTAGATGTAGATCCACAAGCACAGCAACCTGCAGTTACTTTTTGGAAAACTCAGGACGATGCTACAAAAGCGGTTAATTCCATTTATGGAATATTACGAAGCAATGATAACACAGGTTTTCCAGCAATAGCTGTTGAAAGCGTTGGTGGAGACGACGCAGAAAAAGGTAGCGATCCAAATGATGCAAGTTACTATAACAATTATGATGACTTTAGTGTTTCTTCAACAGAAGGTCAACTACAAGCATTTTGGAATGGTCAATATAAAAACATTAATCTTTGCAATCAGGTTTTAGATAATATCCCAGCTATAAGCATGGATGCTACTCTTAAAGCCCGATATATAGCTGAAGCAAAATTTGTTCGTGCTTATTCTTATTTCAGATTAGTTCGTGCATATGGTGATGTTCCACTACGCCTAAATGTACCTAAAGATGCGTCAGAATTCAATATCCCTCGTACACCTAAGGCGCAAGTTTGGGCTGCTATAGAAAAAGATTTAGATGATGCAGCTGCTGTATTACCTCAAACCTATCCTGCGATAGATTTAGGTCGGGCAACAAAAGGTGCTGCATTAGCTTTACACGCAAAAGTTGCAATGTATCAACAAAAATGGGCAGATGTTCTATCATTAACCAACACAGTGATGACAATGGGCTACAGCCTATTCCCAAATTACGAGCAAAGTTTCCGTTTAAATAATGAAAACAATGTAGAGTCAATATTCGAAATTCAATGCGAAATTATTCCAACTATTGAAGGTTCAGCAACTTCACAATATAGCCAAATTCAAGGTGTTAGAGGAACAGTAGCCGGCTATGGCTTAAATGTTCCTACGGCAGCTTTGGCAGCAGCTTACGAAGTTGGAGACGTTAGAAGAGACGCTACAATTATTTTCAGAGGAGAAACTACACCACAAGGTGATCCAATTCCAGTTACCGTACCAAATCCAATGTACAGTCAAAAACCATACGTTCCTTTTAATCTAATCAACACCAGTTTTAATCAAGGTGCTCAACAAAATGTAAGAGTTATTCGCTATGCTGATGTTTTGCTAATGAATGCTGAAGCTGCAAATGAGCTTGGAAATTCAACCTTAGCGAAAACTTCACTGAATCTTGTACGTGCTCGTGCTAGAGGTGGTGTTGCAGGCGTTTTACCTGATGTTACAACATCTGATAAAGATGCTTTACGCCAGGCCATCTGGAAAGAAAGATTTGTTGAATTGGCTATGGAATATGACCGTTATTTCGATGTAATTCGCCAAGGTCGCGGAGCTACAGTTTTTGGTCCAAAAGGATGGAAAGCTGGTAAAAATGAAGTTTGGCCAGTTCCATCAAACGAAATCGACAAAAGTGCAGGCACCCTAACTCAAAATCCAGGTTATTAACCGCTTAAATTAATAGGAATGAAAACAAAATATTTATTATTGATGGCAGTTACGAGCTTAGGGTTGTCATCATGTCAAAAAGAATTTGACCCAACTAGCTATGCCCCAGCATTAAACATTGGTGGCTTTACTAATTCGAAACAAATCGCTAGTTCAAACTTAGTTGCCCATTGGTCATTTGATGGTAGTTTAGTCGATAGTGTATCGAATACTGCTGGAATAAACAGTGGAACAAGTTTTGGTACTGGTATCAAAGGGAAATCTTTACAAGGTGCAAATAACAGTTATTTCCTAAGTGCACCTTCATCCAAAATAACGGGTCTAAAGAGCTTTACATTAACTGAGTGGGTTAATACTCCACCTCCATCCAACGGAATTATTGGTCTATTTAGTCTTTCTAACAAATCTCAGTTTTGGGGAAATTTAGAAGTTTTTATAGAAAATGGCAGCACCAACGATAATGCCACAATAAAAATTGTGTTTATAAATAATGGAGTTGGTGATAAAACCTATACGGCTAGTAATGTTGTTAACTTTTTTGGTAAATGGAATGCATTTTCTGTTTCTTATGATGAAACCACATCGACTGTGAAAGTATATGTTAATGGTTCTAGAGTAAGTTCAGGTAAATTAGATGGAATAACAGGTCCACTAAATTTTATTGATTCTGGCAATTTAGTTTTCGGCACAACCCAATTCATGACCACTCCAAGTCAGACTACAAGTCATTCGAAAGAACCATGGGCTAGCTACTTAACAGGACAACTAGATGAAGTGAAAATTTTCAACAAAGCATTATCAGATGATGAAGTTGGTTATCTGACAAAACTAGAAGGAAGAGGAAAGTAATTTTTCTGTTTTCAAATCTTATAAGCAATAAACAATTAAAGGGTTGCTGTAAATGGCAACCCTTTTTTAATCTTCTGCAATGATTAAAAAATTCCCAATCATAATTATCATCTTTCTTTTTGTGTTTTCCTGCAAAAAAGGTAATTCACCAACACCAACAGATCCCCCTGTTATTACCCCTACTTCATTTCAATTTTCTGATTTAAAAGTTAACGGCAGTTTTGCTGGTTTCACCTATTATGGGCTAAACAATACCCCAGTTATTAAAATCACTTTTTCATCACCAGTTAATTTAACTTCCGTTAGCGGAAATGTTACCCTTACCGATGCAACTGGAAACAGTACTGCATTTACCCCAACTTTAGAGAACAACGATAATACGCTTGTAATAACGCCTTCAGCATCATTACAGCCAATTACAAAATATATTTTAATAGCAAACACAGGTTTGCTTTCAAAAACTGGCAGCAAATTACAGAGCAGCGTAGTGGTCAATCTAATTACTGCTGTAGATGATATCGATAAATTCGCCCGCATTAGCGAAGAAGAACTTTTAACATTAGTGCAAAAACAAACCTTCAAATATTTCTGGGATTTTGGTCACCCAACTAGCGGTTTAGCAAGAGAAAGAAATACATCAGGCAACACCGTTACCTCTGGTGGTTCTGGATTTGGCATTATGGCTTTGGTTACAGGTATCAGTCGTAATTTTATAAGCAGAGCAGATGGCCTGGCTAGGATACAGAAAATAGTTGCCTTCCTTAAAACTGCGGAGCGTTTTCATGGTGCTTATCCACACTGGTTAGATGGAAATACTGGAAAAGTGATTCCTTTTAGCACAAAAGATAATGGTGGCGATTTAGTAGAAACATCTTATTTAATGGCTGGCTTAATTACGGCCCGTCAATATTTTAATTCCGCCGATGCTTCTGAAACGGCTTTACGAGCAGACATTAACACCATTTATAATGGCGTAGAGTGGAGCTGGTATCGAAAAGATAATAGTAATACACTTTATTGGCATTGGAGTCCGAATTATAACTGGGATATGAACTTGCCAATTAAAGGCTGGAACGAATGTTTGGTAACTTACGTTATGGCTGCAGCATCGCCAACCTACTCTATTCCAAAAACAGTTTACGATAATGGTTGGGCACAAAACGGTGCTATGAAAAACGGGAATTCTTATTACGGCGTTCAACTTCCATTAGGTGTTGCCAATGGTGGTCCATTATTTTTTGCTCATTATTCATTTATGGGTATTAACCCGAAGGGCTTAACAGATGCCTACGCTAACTACGAAACGCAAACAAAAGCACATACGCTAATTAATTATAACTATTGTAAGGCTAATCCAATGAGTTATTATGGTTATGGAGAAAACTGTTGGGGACTAACTGCCAGTGATATTAAAAATGGATACACTGCAAGTGCTCCAGGAAACGATGTTGGGGTAATTGTACCAACGGCTGCCCTTTCATCTTTTGCTTACACCCCAACCGAATCTATGCAGGCGCTAAAATATTTCTATTACAAATTAGGAAATAAAACCTGGGGAGAATATGGCTTTTACGATGCGTTTTCGCTACAAGATCAATGGTTTGCTTCTTCAACTTTAGCAATAGATCAAGGACCGATTATCGTTATGATAGAAAATTACCGTTCAAATTTAATTTGGAACTTATTTATGAGCGCTCCCGAAGTTAAAACCGGAATGCGCAGCCTGGGTTTTAGTAGCCCCAATCTTTAAAAAACCATATCCTGATACAATGAAATTTACATCCCGAATTCTTTTCGTCATTTTAATAACCTCTTGCATTCAATGCACAAGTGATGCGCAAACTTTTGAGTCTATAAAATCAGCTCCCCCTATAAAAAAAGGTTTATCAGACGATGAACTACTTGATGTTGTGCAAAAACAAACTTTTCAATATTTTTGGGATGGTGCCGAACCAAATTCTGGAGCTGGAAGAGAGCGATATCACGCAGATAATATATACCCTGATAATGATAAAAGCACTGTTGCTACAGGAGCAACCGGTTTTGGTTTAATGGCCATTTTAAGTGGAATAGATAGAGGCTACGTAACCAAAAAAGAAGGACTGAACAGGCTTAATAAAATCCTAACCTTTCTTGAAAAAGCCGACCGTTTTCATGGTGCATGGTCACACTGGATAAATGGGGAAACAGGAAAAGTTCGCCCCTTTGGCAAAAAAGATAATGGTGGAGATTTAGTTGAAACCTCTTTTGTGGCTCAAGCGCTAATTTGTATTAATGAATATTACAAAAACGGAAGTTCGGAAGAGAAATTACTTTCAAAAAAAGCCGATTCTCTTTGGCGAGGGATAGATTTCAACTGGTATAGAAATGGTGATCAAAATGTACTTTACTGGCATTGGTCACCAGAATATGCCTGGGAAATGAATTTTCCTGTAAAAGGGTATAACGAATGCCTAATTATGTACGTTATGGCAGCCTCCTCTCCTACTCATACAGTTCCCGCAGCCGTTTATCACGAAGGTTGGGCTAGAAATGGAGAGATAAATACAAAATTCGAATTATTTGGTCATCCATTCACATTAGACTATCAAGGTCAAAAAAATTCTGTTGGCCCATTATTTTGGGCGCATTATTCTTATTTAGGCTTAAATCCCAAAGGATTAACCGATCGTTATGCAAATTATTGGGAGAATAACGTAAATCAAACTTTAGCCATTCATGATTATTGTGTAGCTAACCCAAAAAACTTTAAGGGTTATGGCGAAAATAGTTGGGGCTTAACAGCAAGTTACTCTGTTAAGGGTTATGCAGCGCATAATCCTCAGGAAGATTTTGGCGTAATTTCTCCAACAGCCGCCATTTCCTCAATTCCATATACGCCAAAAGAATCGATTAAAGTTATCAGACATCTCTATGAAGATTTAGGAGATAAAGTTTGGGGAAAATATGGTTTTTATGATGCTTTCTCTGAAACAAACAACTGGTTTCCTAAAAGATATCTAGGTATTGACCAAGGACCAATGGTTGTGATGATTGAGAACTACCGATCTGGCTTATTATGGAAGCTATTTATGCGTAATGCTGATGTGCAAGCTGGTTTGAAAAAGTTAGATTTCAAAAGCCCGGAGATAAAAGAATAAATATAATGATTGAAAAAGATAAAGGGTTAGCCACAGATTAACAGATTAAAATAAATAGTTAAGCTTAGAAGTTAAAATGACTAAAGTCTTTCATCAAGATGAGTATCCATTACAAGATGAAACTTATAATATTATAGGAATCGCAATGGAAGTACATAGAATTCTTGGTAAGGGACTTTTAGAAATTGTATATAAAGACGCAATTGAGTACGAATTAAAAATTAGAGGCATTCCTTATAAAAGAGAAAAAGAATATGCTATTGAATACAAAGACACAATTTTACCCCATCGATTTTATGCCGACTTTTTGATTTATGATGAAATTATTGTTGAAATTAAATCAAAGGCAGGAATAATCGAAGAACATTATGCACAGGTAACCAATTACTTAGGAATAGCAAAATTAGAAGTGGGTCTAATCATTAATTTCCATGAAAAATCTTTACAATATAAAAGGATAATAAATAAATAATCTGTCAATCTGTGGCTAAAAAGAAATAAAACTTAATAATATTGATGAAAAGACTACTAATCATTTCTTGCCTGATTATAAGCTATTCTGCAGCTTTTGCTCAGAAGCAAAAAACTTATTGTAACCCAATAAATGTAGATTATGGTTACACACCTTTCGAATCTTTTACCGAATGGGGAAAACACCGTGCTACGGCCGATCCTGTAATTGTAAATTATAAAGGCGAATTCTTACTATTCAGCACTAACCAATGGGGTTACTGGCATAGTTCAGATATGTTGAACTGGAAATTTATAGAACGGAAATTTCTTCGCCCGTGGAATAAAACCAAAGATGAACTTTGTGCGCCTGGTGTTGGAATTATAGGCGATACCGTGGTTGTTTTCGGAAGTACATACACTAAAAATTTCACCTTATGGGGAAGTACAGATCCCTTAGGTAATAAATGGTTTCCACTCGTAGATTCATTAGAAATTGGAGGTTGGGATCCTGCTTTTTTTACAGATGATGATGGTAAATTTTATATGTACAACGGAAGTAGTAATAACTATCCAATGTATGGTGTAGAGTTAGATAGAAAAACTTTTCAGCCTAAAGGAACACGTACACCGATGTACTTGCTTCAAAGTTGGCGATATGGCTGGCAACGCTTTGGTGAATACATGGATGACACCTTTTTAGATCCTTTTGCTGAAGGGGCGTGGATGACCAAGCATAATGGGAAATATTATTTTCAATATGGTGCACCGGGAACAGAATTCAGCGGTTATTCTGATGGCGTAGTTGTTGGTACTAAACCACTATTTTACGATACCCCATCTACACCACAATCAGATCCTTTAAGCTATAAAGGTGGTGGTTTTTCCAGAGGGGCTGGTCATGGTGCTACTTTTCAAGATAACGCTAAAAATTATTGGCACATTTCTACCAGTATTATTTGCGTCAAAAACACTTGGGAACGTAGAATGGGCATCTGGCCAACAGGCTTTGATAAAGACGATGTGATGTGGACAAACACTGCCTTTGGAGATTATCCGCTTTATCTTCCTGCCGAAAGAAAGGAAGGTGGTCCTGCCGGACCAGGATGGATGTTGATTAATTATAAAAAGCCAGTTACAGTTTCTTCTACTCTTGGTTCATTTAATGCAAATAATGCCGTAGATGAGAGCATTAAAACATACTGGAGCGCTAAAACGGCTAATAATGGCGAGTGGATTCAAACAGACTTGGGAAGTTTGGCTACCGTTAATGCCATTCAAATTAATTATGCCGACCAAGACGCAGAGTTTATCGGCAAACAAATCGGAATCTTTCATCAATATAAAATTCTTTCATCGCTCGATGGCAAAAAATGGACAACTCTTGTTGATAAAAGCCAAAACAAAAAGGATGTTCCTCACGATTATATTGAGTTAGATAAACCAGTAAAAACAAGGTTTATAAAAATGGTAAACATTCATATGCCAACAGGGAAATTTGCAATTAGCGGTTTAAGAGTTTTCGGAAACGGAAACGGACAAAAACCCGATGAAGTTAAAAATCTGATTGTATTAAGAACAGAGAAGGATAAACGAAGTGCATACATTAAATGGCCTCCGGTAGATAATGCTTTTGCCTACAACTTATATTATGGTACAGCACCAGATAAGCTATACAATTGTATCATGATACACGATTTTAATGAATATTGGTTTAAAGCGATGGATAGCCAAAAAGCTTACTATTTCTCAATTGAAGCCATAAACGAAAATGGTGTTTCAGCAAAAACTGAAGTTAAAAAAGTTGATTAAATTTTAAAAGAATAACACACACATATAATGAACAAAGCGAAATTCCTATTTATTTTACTGACAGCTATAGCTGTTAGTTCGAGCGCACAAATGAAAAAGCCTGTTTCTGCGGAAGAAACAAAAATGAACACCTTCATTAATAATTTGATGGCAAAAATGACTGTGGACGAAAAAATCGGCCAGTTAAATTTGCCAAGTTCTGGTGATATTACAACCGGACAAGCCAATAGTAGTGATATTGGCCAAAAAATAAAGGAAGGTAAAGTTGGCGGACTTTTCAATATCAAAGGCGTAGAAAAAATTAAAGCGGTACAGAAGGTAGCGGTAGAAAATAGCCGCATGAAAATCCCATTACTTTTTGGTATGGATGTTATTCATGGCTATAACACGGTTTTCCCAATTCCACTAGGTATGAGCTGTGTTTGGGATATGAATCTTGTTCAAAAATCGGCAAGAGTTGCTGCTATTGAAGCAAGTGCAAGTGGTATCAACTGGACATTCTCTCCTATGGTTGATATTTCCCGCGACCCGCGTTGGGGCAGAATTTCTGAAGGTAGCGGCGAAGATGCTTACTTAGGCTCTCAAATTGCAGCCGCAATGGTAAAAGGTTACCAGGGTAAATTGCAGGCAAATAACGAAATTTTAGCTTGCGTTAAACATTACGCTCTATATGGTGCTGCCGAAGCAGGTAGGGATTACAATACTACTGACATGAGTAAAGTGCGCATGTACAATGAATATTTCCCACCTTACAAAGCAGCTGTTGATGCTGGTGCGGCTAGTATCATGGCCTCTTTTAATGAGGTTGATGGAATCCCTGCAACTGGTAGCAAATGGTTAATGACTGATGTTTTACGTAACCAATGGGGCTTTAAAGGTTTCGTAGTAACAGATTACACAGGTATCCCTGAAATGATTGCTCATGGCATGGGCGATTTACAAACCGTTTCTGCTTTAGCTTTAAATGCAGGTATTGATATGGATATGGTTGGCGAAGGTTTCCTTGGAACTTTAAAAAAATCATTAGCAGAGAAAAAAGTAAGTATCGAACAAATTAACAGCGCTTGTCGTTTGATACTTCAAGCGAAATATAAATTAGGTTTATTTACAGATCCATATAAATTCTTAAGCACGGAAAGAGCCGAAAAAGAGGTATTTAGTGCAGAAAATCGTCAAATTGCTCGTGAAATTTCTGCAGAGAGTTTCGTTTTGCTTAAAAATAACAACAACATTTTACCACTTAAAAAAACAGGAACAATTGGTTTAATTGGTCCATTGGCAGATAATACCGCAAACATGTACGGTACCTGGAGTGTTGCCGCTTTGTTCGATAAATCGGTTACAGTTTTACAAGGCTTAAAAAATGCCTTGGGTAACGATGCGAAAATTTTAACAGCTCGTGGTTCTAACTTCTTAGCAGATTCTACAGCAGAACATCGCTATGTAAATATTCACAATCCAACCTACAAACGCGACCCTCGCTCGGAAGAAGACATGATTAAAGAGGCTTTAAAAGTAGCTGAAAAGTCGGATGTTGTGGTAGCAACAATAGGCGAAGGTTCTGAGTTTACTGGCGAAGCGAGTAGCGTTACAGACATTCAAATTCCAGAAACACAGAAAAATTTATTAAAAGCTTTGGCTAAAACTGGTAAACCAATTGTACTGGTATTATTTACTGGTCGTCCGCTAGCTTTAAACTGGGAAAAAGAAAATATACCAGCTATTTTAAATGTATGGTTCCCAGGCAGTGAAGCAGGAAACTCTATTGCCGATGTGCTTTTTGGAAAGGTAAATCCATCAGGTAAATTAAGCACAACCTTTCCTCAAAATGTTGGCCAGGTGCCACTTTATTATGCCCATAAAAACACAGGACGCCCATTGGCAGAAGGTAAATGGTTCGAAAAATTCCGTTCTAATTACTTAGATGTAAGTAACGATCCTCTTTATCCGTTTGGCTATGGTTTAAGCTACACTACTTTTAGTTATAGCGATATTAAACTAAGCTCGAATACTTTAAACAAAGGCAAATCTATTACCGCCTCACTTACCTTAAACAATACTGGTAAATATGAAGGTAAAGAGGTTGTTCAATTGTATATCCGAGATTTAGTTGGCAGTATTACCCGCCCTGTTAAAGAGCTTAAAGGTTTTCAAAAAATTAGTTTAAAGCCAGGTGAAAGCAAAACAATTAGTTTTAATATTTCAGAAAACGATTTGAAATTTTATAATTCAGACTTAAAATTTGTTGCTGAACCCGGAGATTTTAAAGTTTTTATCGGTACAAATTCGAGAGATGTTAAGGAAGCATCTTTCAGTCTAAAATAAAAAGTTATAATGGTTAGTACGCCCCAGACTATTGCGAAATAGCTGGGTTTTTTTAATTTTGTTTCATGAAGAATATTTTTCTAACCATTTGCTTTCTTATTGCAAGCATTGCATTAAAAGCACAAAATTTTACACAATACGATAAGGGTAGTTTTATTAAAGGCAAAGATTCTATTTATTACAGGGTGCTTTTTCCTGAAAATTTTAACCCTTCGCAAAAATATCCAATTGTTTTCTTTTTACACGGAAGTGGAGAGCGAGGTAATAATAATGAAAGTCAGTTGGTACATGGTGGCAAATTATTTCTAAAAGATGAGGTTCGCAAAAATTTCCCGGCAATTGTTGTATTCCCTCAATGCCCGGCTAACGATTATTGGGCTAATGTAAACATCGGACCAAATGAGATGGGTAAGAGAAGTTTTAGTTTTGTAGAAGGTGGCAAGCCCACAAAAGCGATGCATGCTTTAATAGGTATGGTAAAGGATTTTCTTAAAAAACCTTATGTAAGCCATAAGCAAGTTTATGTTGGTGGTCTTTCTATGGGCGGAATGGGTACTTTCGAGTTGCTAAGAAGAAAGCGTAACACTTTTGCGGCAGCCATTTCAATTTGTGGTGGCGATAATACTAACAATATCAGAAAATACAAGTCGGTTCCGCTTTGGATATTTCATGGTGGCAAAGACGATGTAGTAGATCCTGCATTCTCCATTGCGATTTCAGAGCGCTTAAAAACTGTGGGCGATGAGGTGAAATTTACACTTTATCCAAATGCAAATCATAACAGTTGGGATAGTGCTTTTGCTGAGCCTGAGTTACTGCCTTGGTTGTTTGGGCATCAGAGGAATTAGGCTAATAAACCTCGTAGGTTTTAAAAACCTACGAGGTTTGAATAATATTACTCAGCCATATTGTGGTAAACGGCCTGCACATCATCGTCTTCTTCTAATTTATCTATCAGTTTTAAAACATCTGCAGCCTGCTCTTCGGTAACTTCGTGGTGCGATAATGCAATACGCTCTAACTTAGAGCTTTTTAACTCAATACCTTTTTCTTCTAATGCTTTTTGCAAAGGGCCAAAGTTTTCAAATGTACCTTGTGCAACAGCAATATCGTTTCCATCTTCGTCAGCTTCTACGTATAATTCTTCTAAACCTGCATCTATCAATTCAAACTCTAATTCTTCTAAATCTAATCCTTCTACAGGTGTAAAACGGAAAATAGATTTACGGTTAAAAATAAAATCAAGAGAACCAGTTTTACCTAAAGAACCATCGGTTTTGTTAAAATAACTACGAACGTTTGCAACCGTACGATTTGTATTATCAGTAGCTGTTTCAATTAAAACCGCAACACCATGTGGCGCATAACCTTCGTAAACAATTTCTTCGTAATTTGCCATTGATTTATCAGAAGCACGCTTAATAGCCGCCTCTACCCTATCTTTTGGCATATTTACCGCTTTAGCATTTTGCATTGCAGTACGTAAGCGAGAGTTGGTTTCGGGATGAGGTCCCGATTCCTTTACCGCCATAACGATATCTTTACCAATACGCGTAAACTGAACCGCCATTTTGGCCCAACGCTTAAATTTTCTTTCTTTTCTAAATTCGAATGCTCTTCCCATTATTAGTATCAAGTATTTAGTAGCAAGTATCAAGACAAATAGTCATAATACCATCCAACTTATTCATTAAATATGCTTCTTTAACCATGCCTTAGTTTTTCAGCTTTAGTCTTTTAGCTCTTTTTTAGATTATTTAACATATCAATTGTGAGTTTCGATAAATCGTACTCTGGTTTCCAGTTCCAATCTTTAGCTGCGAAACTATCATCGATAGAACGTGGCCAGCTATCTGCTATTTGCTGGCGAGGATCTTTATCGCTGTAAGTTAATTTAAAATCGGGAATATGTTTCCTGATTTCTGTTGCTAAAATTTCTGGAGTAAAACTTACACCCCCAAAATTATAGCTGCTACGCACCGAAATTTGGTCGGCTGGTGCATCCATTAATTCAATTGTGCCTCTAATTGCATCCTCCATATACATCATTGGCAATTCAGAACCTGCATTTAAAAAGCTCTGGTAACTTCCTTTTTTCAATGCATCGTGAAAAATATGAATTGCATAATCTGTTGTTCCACCACCTGGTGCCGCTTTCCAGCTAATTAACCCCGGATAGCGAATGCTTCTCACATCTAAACCATATTTTTGATGATAATATTCACACCATCTTTCTCCTGCCAACTTACTAATTCCGTAAACGGTATTTGGATCCATGGTACAATACTGCGGCGTATTATCTTTAGGCGAATTTGGACCGAAAACGGCAATAGAACTTGGCCAATAAACCTTTGCAGTTTTATATTCCAGGGCCAAATCCAATACGTTTAGTAAACCGTTCATATTTAAATCCCAGGCAAGTTTAGGATTTTGTTCACCAGTTGCAGATAATAAAGCAGCGAGTAAATAAACTTGTGTAGGTTTATATTTTTGAAAAATGCCTTTAATCATATCCTTATCAAGTACATTAACAAACTCGAAAGGAGCAGAATTTTTGATATCATAATCTGGTCTGCGAATATCGCAGGCAACCACATGATCATCACCATATATTTTACGTAACATGGTTACCAGTTCGGTACCAATTTGTCCGTTTGAACCTAAAACAACTATATTTTCTTGCATATTTTTTTCAGCGAATGAGCAAAGGTAAAAAAATGGGATAAAACGATGTAAAATATTTACACTAAGTATAATATTACAAACTAACCATCTCCATTTTAACAGTATTTATGCCCTCGAAAATTAAAGCTAAAAGAAATTAATTATTACATTTACCATCATTCCAAATATAAATATGAGTTCAATCCAGCCGGAAGAATCTTTAGATTTAATCAATCGCCTTAAACTAGGAGATACGGCTGCTTACGAAAAAATTTATAACGTTTTGAGTAAAGAATTACTTGGACTGGCCTATAAAAAAACAGGCGATAAAGTTATTGCGCAAGAACTTGTTCAAAATATATTTATATCACTTTGGGAAAAAAGAGCAACCGCTGATATCAAGGATTTACGCAATTACCTTTTCGGTTCTTTAAAATTCGCTATCATTAATTATATCCGTTCGGAAGTAATTGCAAACCGATATATTGAGCATGAACAAATAACATACAGACCTAATTCTGAAGATACTTCGAGCCTGGTGGGTTTAAAAGATTTATCAGAAATAATTGAGAAAAGCTTAAATTCTTTGCCAGAGAAAACGCAAGAGGTTTTTAGACTTAGCCGTTACAGTCATCAATCTACCAAAGATATTTCTAATGGTTTAAACATCTCAGAAAAAGCTGTAGAGTACCATATTACACGTTCATTAAAGCGAATAAGAGAATATTTAAAAAATTTCTATATATTTTTCTTACTGTAAACCAACAACTTACAATTATTTTAAAATAATTTACAGCTTAGCATTAGGGTATAGTCCTAGTTAGGTTACTTGTATATATTAACCAAATATTTCTTTTATGAACAAACAATCGTTTTACGATTTACTTACCCGATACCAATCAGGAACTTGTACTGAAAGTGAAAAACTTTGGCTTAACCAATGGTATGGTTCATTAGGCGATAAAAACGTAAATCATCTTTCTTCATCAGAATTAGACGAAATGAAAAATGATGTTTGGTTACAATTACAACAGAATATTACTTTACCTAAAAAGAGAAATACTTTAAAACTAATTTGGGTTAAAACTGCAATTGCAGCATCTATAACAATTGCATTTATTGTTTCTGGCATCTATATTTTTAGCGACCACGCTGAAAGTGCTTTTATGAATGAAAACAGTGGATTAAGTTTGATATCAAAAACTAATGAAACTTCTAAACCAATTATTATTTCATTAAATGATAATAGTCTGGTTACGCTTGAGCCGAAATCGAATATCATTTATCCTAAAGTTTTTGCGGCAAATAATCGTAAAGTTTATCTAAAAGGTGATGCATTCTTTTCTATAAGTAAAAATGCAAAGCGACCATTTTATGTTTACAATAATAATTTAGTGGTTAGGGTTTTAGGAACCAGTTTTTTTGTTAAACAATCTTCTAAAAATCTACCTGCAGAAGTAGCTGTAAGAACTGGCAAAGTTCAGGTTAAGGAAAATACCTGCAACAACCTGATTGATTTACCTGGAGATAAAACGGCTACCCCTGTTTTGCTTACTCCAAATCAAAAAGGTTTATTCAAGGCGCATAACCTTAAAACCACTTTGGTCGAAAAACCGATTCCGCTGGCTGAAGCCTATAATGTAAAAAATAGCATTAGCTATAATTTCAAGGAAGAAAGCTTAAAATCTATTTTCAAAACCTTAACAGATGCGTACGGCATCGAGATAAAATCTGATAATGAGGAGATTTTAGCCTATACCTTTACGGGTGATTTAAGCAAAAAAGGACTTTACGAGCAACTAGATCTTCTTTGTGGGTCAATATCGAGCAAATACCAAATAAAAGGAACCAGTATATTGGTTTCGAATAAAAACTAACCAAATAAATAAAAATTATGAAAAGAAAACTAATATCAAACAGCCCGTAGCCGCGGCTCAATTTTCCATAATATATTCTTAAACAACAAAGCCGACAATGTGGGGCATTGCCGGCGAGTTAAATACATTTGAATGTATCTATGGTATTTCTATGTCCAATAAATCCAATCATTTAATGAACAATAACCAAATTTATGAAAAAAAATCAACTTATTTCGCTGGCAATTTATGCAATGAGAGTTTCGATTTACCAAATACTTGCAATAACCATTTTCACTTGTTCTGCACTTGCTAAAAATGCAGATGCACAAGATTTCCTGAATAAACAAATTTCTATAAAAGCCGACCAAACGGATATAAAAACAATAATAGAGAAAACCGAGTTTCTTGCAAAAGTTAAATTCGTTTACAGTCCTCAATTAATCAATTCTGATAGAAAAGTATCTATCAATGTTGTAAATCAAAAATTAAAATACTTTCTTGAGAATTCGCTAAAACGTTATGATGTGGGATATAGAATAGTTAAAGATCAGATTTTGCTCTATTCTATTCCCGCCAATAACAATTTAGAAATTTTGAAAACTTTTGAAGGTATTGTTACAGGAAAAGTTACTGATGGTAAAGGCACCCCTCTTCCTGGTGTATCGGTTTCTGTTAAAGGTAAAACCATTGGCACAACAACTGATGAAAATGGTTCATTCTCTCTAAAAGGATTAACTGTTGATAGCCGTGTTTTAGTGGTAAGATATGTAGGCTTCATTTCTAAAGAGGTAAATTTATCTCCGGGAAATAATGATGAGAACATTTCTATCAGTTTATCAGAAGATAATCTACAGTTGGAAAGCGTAATGGTTACAGGCGGTAATCCTAAGAAAAAACTAGAAAGTAGTGTTGCCTTAACCTCGGTTAGCAGCAAGGATATTACAAACAGAGCGCCGCTAAACAGTACCGATTTATTAAAGGCAATACCTGGTTTAACTGTAGAAAGCACAGGTGGCGATGGTCCGGGTAATGTTTGGGTAAGAGGGTTTCCACAACAGGGAGGTTATATTTTCTTAGGCATACAAGAAGACGGCTTACCTTTGCTTCCAACGGGTTTTAATACAAATCCATCAGTAGATCAGTATTACAAAACAGATTTAACAATTCAGAATATCGAAGCCATTAGAGGTGGTAATGCCTCAATTATCCAGGCAAATACGCCTGGCGCTGTTGTAAATAATATTAGTTATACTGGCGCTGATAAACAGTATGGCCAAGTTAAGTTTACAACCGGATTTTCGCAGGGTTTATATCGCTTTGATGGCAATACAGGCGGCAAAATAAATAATTCGATTAAATACAACATTGGCGGTTTTTATCGCACAGATAATGGTGTTGTAGATCAAGGATTCACTCCCGCAAACCAAGGTGGCCAAATTAAAGGCAACATGACTTTTAATTTCAAAAACAATAAAGGTTTTTTCCGCGTATATGGTAAATATTTGAATGATAAAGTTCAATTCTTATTAACCAGCTACTATCCCTACGATGGAACTGGTAAACCAACAACCTACCGTGATTACGATATGGCATCTCAATCTATTGTTCCTTTACAAACAGAATGGAGCTATAACGACCCTGCAACTGGCTTGCATAACTTTAGCTTAACTGATGGAATCCATACCAAATTAGGTTCAGCGGGTTTCCAGTTTAACTACATGACCGATAATGGATGGCAAATTGTTAACAATTTCCGCTACCAAAACACACATACAAATAGCACTTATACAGTGCCAAGTGGAATAGCAGCCAGAACTGCCGCTACTCCGTATTACTACCCTGGTGGTGCTGTTGCTCCGTTTGTAGCTGGTGATTATGTAATTACTTCTTCTGCAAATGGACAAATTAACAGTGATGTTCAAATCGTAAATTATTTAGATTTAAGAAAAACGATTAAAAACCACAGTTTAGCAATTGGTGCAGGAATTCATCAATACAATCGTGATGATTTGCGTTATGCCTTCCGTTCTTTCTCTGAATTTAAGGAGCACCCAAGTATTATTTTGCAATCTCCAACAGCCAGCGAACGTACTATTCAAACTAAAAACACATTTATCGGCGATACGAGAACATTATCTGCTTATGCTACAGATGAAATTAAGATTTCAGACCAATGGCGTTTAGATATTGGCGCAAGGATAGATAACCAAAATGTTAAAGGTGATAGACCATATTATGCTTTAAACGCAAATGGCACCATTAATACCACAGCCGCATCTACGGCTACAATTTTAGGCTATACTTCTTATGATGAAACTTTAACCAATTGGTCTGCCTCTGTAGGTGCTAACTACAAAATAAGCTCAACATCGAGTGTATTTATCAGAGCGACAAAAGCTTACAATGCACCAAACATTGGAGATTATAATGCGGCTGCATACAACGCAGCAAGCATAAAAAAACGTCCGGTTTATTTAGGTGAAATTGGCTACAAATACGCAAAAAATAATTTAGCAATCTTTGCATCAGGCAGTTATTCGGCAATTAAAAACACATCCCTAACGATTAATGTACCTACAGTCGCAGCTGGCACACAAGCCTTAGTTGCATTTGGTTCGACACGTACTTTTAGTGCAGAATATGAAATTTCTTACAAAATAGCTAAACCTTTAAGTTTACGTTTAACAGGAACTTTACAAGATTCGAAATACACCGATTACGAAGCGAATACAAGAGGCAATGCAGCCGTATCGGCCGAATTTGGAGACCGCACTTACAGTTTTACTGGCAACAGAACAGAACGTGTACCGATTTTAAACACAGAACTTGGTGCAAACTACGATTACAAAAACTTTAACCTATATGTTTCAGCTAATTATGTGGGCTATCGTTTCACTTCGCCAAGTGACAGCTATAAGCTACCAGCATATGTAGTAATGAAAGCTGGAGCAGGATATAATTTCACCAAGAAAATTGCATTAAGAGTTTGGGCAGACAACTTATTAAATGCAAAAGTATTAACCGAAGGCGATGTTCGCGGAGATCAATTTAGAAACTTCGCAACTGTTGCACCAGGTTCATTAATGATTGGCAGAACTTTACTTCAACGTACTTTCTGGGGATCTTTAGCTTATTCATTTTAACAAATAAAGCCGGAGTTTATGCTCCGGCTTTCTAATTTAATTCATTATGACAAACAGAAGAGCATTTCTACAAAAAGCTGGATTAGCGGCGGCGGCGGCTTATTTAAGTCCATCATTTATTTCATCTGCTTTAGCCAAATCAGCAAAAATTTCTAAAATTGGAATAGGTTTGTTTACATTGAGAGATCAATTAGCTGCCGATGTTAATGCAACAATTCAAAAGGTTGCAAGCATAGGTTATAATCAGGTTGAAACTTATTATGGCTATCCCGGCAAATATGAAGTAAAAGGATTTTGGGGCTTAGAGGCTAAAGATTTTTATGCACTATTGAAAAACAATAATCTAATATCGCCAAGCGGACATTATAACGTTACCGATTTCTTGTCGGGTAAAGGCGATGTTGTTTTAAAATCGCATATTGAAACGGCCGCAAGCGTAGGACAGAAATATTTTGTTATTCCGGCTTTGCCAAACGATGTTAGAGCCAATGGCACTTTAGATGATTATAAACGGATGGCAGGCTTGTTTAATCAGGCAGCAGAACTTTGCAAAAAATCTGGTTTAAAACTGGCTTATCATAACCATAACTTTGAATACAAAGATCAAGGAAATGGTGCAACTGGCTATAATATCCTTTTAAATGAAACCGATGCAAAACTTGTTAGTTTTGAACTTGATATTTTTTGGGCAGTAAATGCTGGTTTGAATCCTGTAGAGATGTTTAAGAAAAATCCTGGCAGATATAGAATGTTCCATGTTAAAGATATGGATAAAACAGATAAAGCAGTATTTGCCGAAGTTGGTTCTGGGCAGATAGATTTTAAAAGCATTTTTAGCGCTTCGAAAACAGCAGGATTAGATTATATTTTTGCAGAACAAGATTTAGTTAAAAAAGACGTTTATCAAAGTATTACAGAGAGTTATAACTATATAAAATCTAACCTAATATAAATTCATTTCATGACGCTAAACAAAGCCAAAGTTCAAATATAAATTTAAAACTTATCAGCAAAAATACCCGATTAGTTTTTGAGTTAATTAATTGATAAAAAGTGCTTTATCAATCTTTAAATCAACATTTAAGATTATTATTTAGAATTATTCCATAGAGTAACAATCGCATTGCATAGTGTTATTTATACACAGTTGATTTAATAATTACGCCATATTTTTTCTAATATTACTAATTCAATATATTGTAACCAAAATATATAAAATACACAACAACGATGCATAGAAGAGAAGCACTTAAAAACGTTGCATTCTTGCTGGGGGGAGCAATCTCGGCAAGTACAATGGGCGTTTTATTTGAAAGTTTTACGCTCCCAGAAAACGAAAAAAACTTTGTATCATTCTCTCTGCAGGATGAGAAGATTTTTGCTGAATTTGCTGATATTATTGTCCCGACAACCAAATCATCTGCTGGCGCAAAAGCTGCAGGTTTAGGTAAGTTCATCCCAATGATGATGCAAGATTGCTACCCTAAAGAAATGCAAACCTCATTTGCTAAAGGCTTTAAAGATCTTCAGGCTAAATCGATGGCAGATTTCAAAAAAAGTTTTGTAACCCTAACTGTTCCGGAAAGAACGAAGCTAATGGTCGATTTACGAGCCATGTCTTTAGCACAAAAAGAATCTAAATCTGAAGAAAATAAGGATTTGGTTTACTTCTTCATCACAGCAAGAGACTTAACTTTACTAGGCTATTACTCTTCGGAAATTGGCTGTACCAAAGCCCGTGAATATGTTCTTATCCCAGGAAGATATGACGGCAATGCGCCTTTAAAACCAGGCCAAAAATCGTGGGCAACCTAATTTCTAATCTCAACTACAAATCATCATGAATTTAAATACAAATTTAAAAGCAGAAAATACTTACGATGCTATTGTTATAGGATCGGGAATTAGTGGCGGCTGGGCTGCAAAAGAATTAACAGAAAAAGGTTTACGCGTTCTTATGCTCGAAAGAGGAATGAATATCGAGCATATTACAGGTTACGAAACTGCCATGAAAAATCCATGGGATTTTAAACATGCCGGTAAATTAACAGAAGAACAAAAACGTACACACCCTGTTCAAAAAAGAGATTATCCTTACCAGGAAGCAAATGAGAAATGGTGGGTAAACGATTTAGAGTGCCCATATACAGAAGATAAACGTTTTGATTGGTACAGAGGTTTTCATGTTGGCGGTAAATCGTTAATGTGGGGTCGCCAGAGTTACCGTTTTAGTGATCACAACTTTGAAGATAATAAGAAAGATGGGCACGGAACGGATTGGCCAATTCGTTACGCAGAACTTTCGCCATGGTACGATTATGCCGAAAAATTTGCTGGTATTAGTGGTTCCAAAGAAAATTGGGATTTATGCCCAGATGGTGAGTTCCTTCCACCAATGGATTTAAACATTGTTGAAAAATCGGTTAAAGCCCGTATCGAAGAGCGTTATAAAAGAGAGCGTATTATGATGATTGGTCGTGTGGCCAATCTAACAGTGCCTCACAAAGGCAGAGGCAATTGCCAATACCGAAATTTATGTAGTCGTGGTTGTCCATTTGGTGCTTATTTCAGTACACAATCTTCTACCTTACCTGCTGCTATGGCAACTAAACGTTTAACCGTTAGACCATACTCTATTGTAAATCATATTATTTACGATAAAGAAACTAAGAAAGCTAAAGGTGTAATGGTTATTGATGCTGAAACTAACAAAACCATGGAATTCTATGCAAAAATTGTTTTCGTAAATGGTTCTACTCTAGGTTCAACATTCATTTTATTAAACTCAACTTCAGAAGCTCATCCTAACGGATTAGGTAATGGAAGCGGACAGTTAGGTCATAACTTAATGGATCATCACTTCCGCTGTGGTGCATCGGGAGAAGCCGAAGGTTTTGACGATAAATACACTTATGGCCGCCGTGCAAATGGAATCTATGTACCTAGATATCAAAATGTTGGGAACGATAAACGCGATTATTTACGTGGTTTCGGTTACCAGGGTGGTGCAAGTAGAGCAAACTGGCAAAGTGATGTTGCCGAATTATCTTTCGGTTCTGGCTTGAAAGAAAAAATGACTAAACCGGGTAAATGGAGCATGGGCTTAGGCGGTTTCGGAGAAATGTTACCTTATTACGAGAACAGAGTTTACATCGATAAAACTAAAAAAGATAAATGGGGACAGCCTGTATTAGCAATTGATTGCGAGTACAAAGAAAACGAGAAGAAAATGCGCATTGACATGATGAATGATGCAGCTGAAATGTTAGAGGCAGCAGGAATGAAAAATGTTAAGACTTACGATGGCGGCTGCTATCCAGGTATGGCTATCCACGAACAAGGAACGGCAAGAATGGGTAAAGACCCTAAAACTTCTGTTTTAAACAAATGGAACCAAATGCACGAAGTTAATAATGTATTCGTAACCGATGGTGCATGTATGCCTTCTATCGCATGTCAAAATCCATCCTTAACATTTATGGCTTTAACCGCCCGTGCGGCTGATTATGCCGTTAAAGAATTAAAGAAAAACAATATTTAATAAAGGTTAAGCTGAAAGGTTTAAGGCAAAAAGGTATAACCTTTTGCCTTAAACCTTTTGGTATATATCCTCAAATCGATATGCAAAGAAAATTAAGAATGGGCATGATAGGTGGCGGCAAAGACGCCTTTATCGGCGCCGTACATCGCCTTGCAGCAAACATGGATGGTTTAATAGAACTAACCGCGGGCGCTTTAAGTGTAAATCCAGAAGTTGGTTACGAATCTGGCAAAATACTTTTCCTACCTGATAACAGAATCTACAAAAGTTACGAAGAAATGTTAAATGCAGAAAGCAAATTACCTGCTGAGGAAAGAATAGATTTTGTAACAATTGTGACTCCAAATTTTGCTCACTTTGCCCCTGCAATGTTGGCTTTAGAGCTTGGCTTTAATGTGGTTATTGAAAAACCAATGACTTTAACTTTAGAAGAAGCTAAACAGCTTAAAGCTAAAGTAGAAGAAACTGGCTTAACACTTTGTTTAACGCACACTTACTCAGGCTATCCAATGGTTAAACAAGCTAAGCAAATGGTTAGCGAAGGTGCTTTGGGTGCAATAAGAAAAATAATTGTAGAATATCCGCAAGGTTGGTTAAGCACGCTTTCTGAAAGAGAAGGAAATGCTCAGGCAGCTTGGCGTACAGATCCAGCTAAAACTGGCAAAAGTGGAAGCATGGGTGATATTGGTACTCACGCCGCTCATCTTGCTGAATATATTTCTGGATTAAAAATCGAAAAAATTTGTGCTGATTTAAATATTGTTGTTCCTGGAAGAGCAATTGACGATGACGGAAACGTTCTACTTAAATTTGATAATGGCTCAAATGGCGTTCTAATTGCGTCCCAAATCGCTGCAGGTGAAGAAAATGCCTTGAAAATTAAAATTTATGGCGAAAAAGGTGGTATGGAGTGGCATCAAATGGAACCAAATACTTTAATAGTTAAGTGGAGTAACCAACCTGCGCAAATTTACAGAACCGGAAATGGTTACATGGGTAGCTTTGCAAAACATAACACACGTACACCAGGCGGCCATCCGGAAGGCTATTTAGAAGCTTTCGCAAATATTTATAAAAATTTCGCATTAACAGTTGATGCTAAGTTAAATAATCAAAAGCCAACAGCAGAAATGCTCGATTTTCCAAATGCTGAAGATGGAATTAGAGGAATGGCATTTATTGAGAATGTTGTAAATTCCAGTAATTCTGATAAAAAATGGTGGGACTATAAAATTTAATCAACAATGACAACGATAAAAGGACCAGCAGTATTTTTAGCACAGTTTATTAGTGATGAAGCACCATTTAATTCTTTAGATAGCATTTGCCAGTGGGCAAAAGGTTTAGGCTTTAAGGGTATTCAAATGCCAACTCTTGATAGCCGTTTTATTGACTTACAAAAAGCTGCAGAAAGTAAAACCTATGCTGATGAACTAAAAGGTAAAATCGCATCATACGGATTAGAAATTACAGAACTTTCTACCCACTTGCAAGGCCAGTTGGTAGCTGTGCATCCTGCTTACGATGATTTATTTGATGCCTTTGCACCAAAAGAAGTCCACAAAAACCCGAAAGCAAGAACAGAATGGGCAATTCAGCAAATGAAATATGCGGCTAAAGCATCTCAAAATTTAGGCTTAAATGCACACGCCACTTTTAGTGGTTCATTACTTTGGCAATACTTTCATCCATGGCCGCAACGCCCAGCAGGATTAGTTGAGGAAGGTTTTGCTGAACTTGCAAAACGTTGGACACCAATTTTAAATGAATTTGATAATTCTGGGGTTGATGTTTGCTATGAAATTCATCCAGGAGAAGATTTATTTGATGGCGAAACATACGAAATGTTCTTAGCAGCGGTAAATAATCATCCTCGGGCATGCTTATTGTATGATCCATCACACTTTGTATTACAACAGCTGGATTATATTCAATACATCGATATATATCATGAAAGAATAAAAGCTTTTCATGTTAAAGATGCTGAATTTAATCCGACAGGTAAGCAAGGTACTTTTGGTGGCTATCAAAGTTGGGCAAACCGTGCAGGGCGGTATCGTTCGCCAGGCGATGGACAGGTTGATTTTAAAACCATTTTTAGTAAATTAGCTCAATACGACTTTAAAGGTTGGGCAGTTATGGAATGGGAATGCTGCATTAAAAACCAGCAAGATGGAGCACAAGAAGGTGCAGAATTTATTAAGAAAAACATTATCAATGTTACAGATAAAGCATTTGATGATTTTGCCGCATCGGGAAGCGATGCCGCATTTAACAAGAAAATTTTAGGTTTATAATACAATAACAAAACACACACACTCATGAAAAAAACATTTTTAATTTTAGGCGCTGTAGTCATTTTTATGGCGTCCTTTTCTAAAGCCGATTTAGAGAAAGAGAAAGCAGTTGCCGCAACTACTACACCAAGTAACCATGCATTTTTTCAAATGTCTGCAGGTGAAAAGCTAATTAACAAATCAGATTGTTTAGGTTGCCACAATAAAACCAATAAAATTATTGGCCCAGCTTATATAGAAGTTGCTAAAAAATACCCTAACAACGAAAAAAACGTTAATTATTTAGCTGATAAAATTATTAAAGGTGGTACTGGCGTTTGGGGTACGATGCCAATGACAGCTCATGCCACTTTGAAAAAAGAAGATGCTAAGTTGATGGCAAAGTATATTTTATCATTGAAAAAATAGATTAAAATCAGATTTAAACCCTATTGAATAATGAAAACAGAGCAAGAAAATAAAAACACGAGTAACCGCCGTGATTTTATTAAAACCAGTGCCATCGCTGCCGCTGCATTTATGATAGTTCCTCGCCATGTACTTGGTGGAAAAGGATTTTTAGCACCAAGCGATCGTTTGCTTGTTGCTAGTATTGGTGTAGGTGGTAAAGGTCAAAGTGATATTGCCATGTTCGCAAAAAGTGGCAAAGCAGATATTGCTTTCCTTTGTGATGTTGATGATCGCAGAGCAGCAAATAGCGTTAAAGCTTTCCCAAAAGCTAAATATTATAAGGATTGGAGAGAAATGCTAGATAAGGAACATAAAAATTTCGATGCCGTTTCTGTTTCAACTCCCGATCATAATCATGCCATTCAAACATTAGCAGCAATGCAATTAGGTAAGCATGTTTATGTTCAAAAACCATTAACACACGATATTTATGAAGCCAGAATTTTAACTCAGGCTGCAAAAAAATATAAGGTTGTAACTCAAATGGGTAATCAGGGTGCCTCAAATGATGGAGCCCGCCAAATGAAAGAATGGTATGAAGCGGGTTTGATTGGCGATGTACATACGGTTTATGCCTGGACTAATCGTCCGGTTTGGCCTCAAGGTATTCCCTGGCCAACAACTAAAGCCGAAATTCCAAAAGAATTAGATTGGAATTTGTGGTTAGGCACAGCTCCAGAAAAAGACTTTGTGGATAAATTAGTTCCTTTTAACTGGCGTGGATGGTGGGATTATGGAACAGGTGCATTAGGCGATATGGGCTGCCACTTAATCGAAGCGCCTTTTAGCGTACTAAATCTAAAGTATGCTAAAGAAGTAGAAGCAAGTGTTGGCTCCGTTTACGTTGATGAGTTTAAACGCGGCTATTTCCCAGAGAGTTGCCCTCCTTCTAGCCATGTAACTTTAAAATTCCCTAAAACCAATAAAACTAAAGGTGATGTAACCATGCACTGGATGGATGGTGGTATTCAACCAGAACGCCCTGAGGAATTAGAAGCCAACGAAACATTTGGCGATGGCGGTAACGGAACTTTGTTCATAGGCACAAAAGGTAAAATGATGGCCGAAACCTATAGCGCTAATCCAAAATTATTACCGTTAAGCAGAAATAAAGACATCAAAGTTCCTGAAAAGTATGCTCGTGTTAAAGGCGGTGCCGATGGGCATTACGCTCAATGGGTAGATGCTGCAATTGCAGGTTATGGTAAACAGGAAGTTAGTTCTCCTTTCGAAATTGCGGGTCCTTTAACAGAAGCATTGTTAATGGCGAATCTTGCAATTAGAAGTTTCGATATTCAAAAAACAGTTAATGGTAAAGTGACTTATCCTGGCAGATATACAAAAATGCTTTGGGATAACGATAACATGAAAGTAACCAATTTCGACGAAGCTAATCAGTATGTAAAACGAGAATATCGTAAAGGCTGGAATAATTTAACTCTTTAAAACCACTTGTCATTGCGAGGGACGAAGCAATCTATGCTTCCTCCCTCGCAATGACAATAACTCAAAAACATGAAAAGATACCTCCTTTCTGCCTGTATTTTATTGGCAGTTATTCAAATATCACAAGCCCAAAAAGGTTTCAAGCCCCTATTTGATGGAAAAACAACAACTGGCTGGCATACCTATAATAAAACCACGGTTGGTAGCGCATGGCAAGTCCAGGATGGAGCACTTCATTTAGATTTGGCTACAAAAGGAACAGATGGCGGTGG
The DNA here is from genome assembly GCF_042650905.1 of Pedobacter jamesrossensis. Taxonomy (NCBI): domain Bacteria; kingdom Pseudomonadati; phylum Bacteroidota; class Sphingobacteriia; order Sphingobacteriales; family Sphingobacteriaceae; genus Pedobacter; species Pedobacter jamesrossensis. The sequence goes on from NZ_JBHSBY010000144.1 coordinate 135,735, forward strand.
AGATTTAATTACAGATAAAGAATATGGAGACTTCCACTTAAAATACAATTGGAAAGTTGCACCAAAAGCTAATAGTGGCCTTATTTTCTATATTAACGAGGCACCAAAATACAGTGCTACCTATTCGACTGGATTAGAAATGCAGGTTCTTGACAACGACGGCCATCCAGATGGGAAAATAACAAAACACCGTGCAGGGGATTTATACGATTTAATTAAAAGTTCATCCGAACCAGTTAAACCTGTTGGAGAATGGAATTCTGCAGAAATTATCAGCAAAAAAGGTAACTTAACATTAATTTTAAATGGCGTTACCGTTGTTAAAACAACCCTTTGGAATGATAACTGGAAAACACTTATTGCAGGCAGTAAGTTTGCAACCTGGAAAGACTGGGGTACATTTAAAACCGGAAAAATTGCTTTGCAAGATCATGGCGATGAAGTTTGGTACAAAAACATTTTAATAAAAGAACTATAAAATATGGATGATGTAAGAGGTAAAATGTGAATTACAAATACTTCTTACATCATGCATCTTACATTTCACATCTTACATTCTATATCTAGTCAAGCAAAACTTATATTTAACCAAATAAACTAATGAATAGCACAACTCGCTTTAAACTCTCTTTCATGATGTTCCTGGAATTTTTTATCTGGGGAGCATGGTTTGTAACTCTTGGAACTTTCCTGGCGAACAACTTAAAAGCTTCAGGTTCTGAAACTGGAGCAGTATTCTCAACTCAGTCATGGGGCGCAATTATAGCACCTTTCATAGTCGGTTTAATTGCCGATAGATATTTTAACGCCGAAAGAATTTTAGGTGTTTTACACATTGTTGGTGCGGTTTTAATGTATCAGATGTATAACGCAAGCGATGTAAGTGTATTCTATCCATATGTTTTAGGTTATATGATTTTATTTATGCCAACGCTAGCTTTAGTAAATTCAGTTTCATTTAACCAAATGAAAGATCCTGAAAAAGAATTTGCAAACATTAGAGTTTTTGGAACAATTGGGTGGATTATCGCGGGCTTATTAATAAGCTTTGTCTTTCATTGGGATTCTCCAGAAGGAATTCAATCAGGTCTATTAAAAAACACATTTTTAATGGCTGGAATTGTGTCATTGATTTTAGGATTATTTAGTTTCACACTTCCTGCCACACCTCCAAAAGTTTCAGAAGGTGGAATAAAAGTTAAAGATATCTTAGGTTTAGATGCTTTGAAATTACTTAAGGATAAAAATTTCGCTATTTTCTTCATTTCGTCTATTTTAATCTGTATTCCATTGGCATTCTATTATCAAAATGCAGGTCTTTTCTTAGCAGATATAAAAGTTTCAAATCCAACGGGTAAAATGGCAATTGGTCAGGTTTCTGAAGCCTTATTTTTGTTAGCAATTCCTGTTTTCTTTTCTAAATATGGATTTAAGAAAACCATTTTAGTTGGTATGTTAGCTTGGGCAATTAGATATGTTCTTTTTGCATATGGAAATGCAGATAATTTAAGCTTCATGTTAATTATCGGAATTGCACTACATGGTGTATGTTACGATTTCTTTTTTGTTTCAGGTCAGATTTATACAAACTCTAAAGCTGGCGAGCAAGTTAAAAGTGCAGCGCAAGGAATTATAACACTTGCAACTTACGGTGTTGGCATGCTTATTGGCTTTATGGTAGCAGGCTCAATAACCGATATGTACAAATCTGGTGACATAACAAATTGGAAAATGGTTTGGATTATCCCGGCAGGAATTGCGGCTGTAGTATTCTTATTATTTGCTGTTTTATTTAACGATAAAACTAAAGCTGAAATAGAAACCAAGATCGCATAATTATGACTTCGAACTTAAATAGAAGAAATGCATTAAAAAACATCATAGCAGGAACCGCCGCTATTGGTGTTTCTTCTGGTTTTTCTGCATTAGCTATGGATAAAAAAGAATTACCTAAATCGGTAGATAAACTTAAAGGGAACATCAATCATTCTGTTTGCCGATGGTGTTTTAGTACTTTAGATGTTGATGCGCTTTGCACAGAAGCGAAAAAAATTGGTATAAAAGGAATCGACTTAGTTGGCCCCGGCGATTGGCCAATTCTAAAAAAGCATGGCTTAGAATCAACCATGTGTAATGGTGCCGAAATTAATTTAGTTGATGGTTTTAATGATAAAAAGTTTCATGAAACTTTAATTAAAAACTATTCGGCTATGATTCCTTTAGTTGCCGATGCTGGCTATAAAAATTTAATTTGTTTTAGCGGTAACCGTAGAGGTAAAGACGATGAAACTGGTTGGAACAACTGCGCTGAAGGTTTGAAAAAATTAATGCCATTAGCAGAAAAGCATGGTGTTGTATTAGTTATGGAGCTTTTAAACAGTAAAATTAATCATAAAGATTACCAATGCGATAAAACAGCTTGGGGTGTAGAACTTTGCAAACGTGTAGGCTCTGAAAACTTTAAATTGCTTTATGATATTTATCACATGCAAATTGATGAAGGCGATGTAATCAGAACGATAAAAGATAATCATCAATATATTGCGCATTACCACACCGCTGGCGTTCCGGGCAGAAATGAAATAGATGAAACACAAGAATTATATTATCCTGCAATAATGAAAGCTATAATAGAAACTGGCTTTAAAGGTTTTGTTGCTCAAGAATTTATTCCAAAAAACGCAGATAAGATTGCTTCCCTTAAAAAGGCAATTGCCATCTGCGACATTTAATAATTACATTATGTTATCAAGAAGAAAATTTTTAATAAATAGCAGTATGGCAACAGCGGCTGCTTTTTTAATTCCATCTTTTGCATTTGCAGCTGATGAAAAAGTAGTTGGCTTACAATTGTATTCTCTTCGCGATGATCTTCCAAAAGATGTAAAAGGCGTTATAGAAAAAGTTGCGAAAGCAGGTTTTAAAGAAGTGGAAACTTATGGTTTTTCTATTAAAGACCAATTTTGGGGATTAACACCACAAGAATTTAAAAGCATTTTAGATGCGAATGGTTTAAAAGCTGTTAGCGGACATTATGGTTTAGGAAGCTACCTTGTTGATGACAATACCGATGAATTAAAAGCAGCAATTGCTGCTGCAAAAGTTTTGGGAAGTGAATATGTTACTATTCCATGGTTAGATCAGGGTATCAGAAAAAATGCTGATGATTACAAAAAGCTGGCTATTAAAATTAATAAAGCCGGTCAAATGTGTAAAGATGCAGGAATAAGATTAGCTTACCATAATCATAATTTCGAATTTGATAGACAAGGTGATACAAATGGTTACGAAATCTTATTAACAGGAACTGATAAAAGCCTTGTCGATTTTGAATTAGATTTATACTGGGTAGTTCGCTCTGGAAGAGATCCAATAAAACTATTCAAAGAAAATCCAGAACGTTTTACCATGTGGCATGTAAAGGACATGGATAAATCGAAAAAGGAATTGAATACAGAAGTTGGAAAAGGTTCGATTAATTTCAAATCAATTTTCGCAGCTGCAAAACTTTCGGGCATGAAGCATTTCTTTGTAGAGCACGAAACTAATTATAAACCAAATCCGATCGAGTCTGTTGCTGCAAGCTGTGCATACATCAAAAAAGAGTTGATTTAGTTTAAAAACCCACAATATGAACTCTAGAAGAACATTTATAAAACAAGCCGGATTAGCTGCAAGTGCAGCACTCATAATTCCATCGTTTGCATTTGATAAAGTGACCAAAAATGTTGGTTTGCAATTGTATTCTTTGCGTAAAGAACTGCCTACCGATGTTAAAGGTATCATTGCCAAAGTTGCAGAAGCTGGATATAAAGAAGTTGAAACTTATGGTTTTTCTAACGGAAAATTCTGGGGATTAACACCAAAGGAGTTTAAAACTTTATTGAAAGATAACGGTTTAAAAGCTCCAAGTGGCCATTATGGTATGGATGAATTTAGCAAAACTGGTAAAACCGATAAGTTGAAAGCAGACATTGAATCATCGGCCGCTATTGGAGGCAAATATTTTACCATCGCTGGGGCGCATGTAGATATGGACAAAGGCGTAGATGGTTTTAAAAAAGTTGCTGACGATTTTAATAAAGTTGCCGAGCTTGCAAAAGAATCAGGTTTAAAATTCGCGTACCACAACCACGATTTTGAATTTAAAAAGCTAGGTGATACCACTGGTTATGATGTTTATTTAACAGAAACTGATAAAAATCTGGTAAACTTTGAATTAGATTTATATTGGGTAGTTCGTTCTGGAAATGACCCATTAGCTTTATTTAAAAAATATCCTGGTCGTTTCCCAATGTGGCATGTTAAAGATATGGATAAGGCTAAACCAGAATGGAACACCGAAGTTGGAAAAGGTTCTATTGATTTTAAAAGTATTTTTACAGAAGCTAAACTATCTGGAATGAAACATTTCTTTGTAGAGCATGAAACAAATTACAATCCTACTCCTATCGAATCGATAAAAACAAGTTGCGATTACATTAAAGCAAATTTGATTTAACAGTAAATTTTAGAATTTAAAAGGCAGATTTTTCAAACAAAATCTGCCTTTTATATAACCAGATAAACCGCATTTTCTAAGATTCTTCAATTGACAAAAAAATATCAACTAGTTCAATTTCCCGGCAAGAACACAGGTATTTTTAAAATGTTTTATATTTCCATTCAAATTGAAAACATCAAATAAAACGATATAAATACCCATCTTTGCTAACCTCCCATTATCATCTAAGCCATCCCAACTTATCATTCCTGATGTTCCGATGGTTTGATTTTTTAATAGTTTTTTAACCAAAATCCCTTTATCAGAATAAATATTAATGGTGGCTAAATTAGAATTTTCGCCTAGCTGATAGTCTAAAGTTAAAACATCATCAAAACCATCACCATCTGGCGAAAATGTTTTAGTTTTTAAATGAACAAAATTTTCTTCACCAGAAGACTCTACAGAATTTTTATAGGTTGGTGTTGCAAAGCCAACGGTTGCCGCAGCCGATTTGAAATTTCCTGCTGCATTTGTACTTTTTGAAAAAGATATTCTTTCTAAAGAAATGCCATCAGTGTTTTGGAGCAAAGGATCGTACATCTTTTCAGAATAATCCAATCTATCAATAGGTATTTTATTACTTAATAGTAATGTAGTGCCTTTATCATTATTATAAGCTGGCAAACTACTTATCTCTATAAAATTATCAGAATTTTCACAGAAATAATTGTTCTTAACGTTAGCAGAATTTGTTGTAATAACCCAATATGCTTTTGGTAGAATTAGTAAATTTTTAGCTGACAAATTTTTAATGCTTGCAGCGTTTCCATTTGCATCAATATCAGCTAATTGTAAATCCTTTGCATCAAGAACATGGTCGGTGTTATTATAAATTTCTACAAAATCTACACTACCAACCTTCGGGTTAAATAAGACTTCAGAAATAAGTATGTCTCCCTTATTTATTTTTTTGGCTACAAATAGTTTAGCGCTGTTGGCTCTTGGGCTTACAACATTTCCTGCACAATCGGCTACATTTGTTATGGTTAAAAGACTTTCAATTCCTCTCGGTAATTCTGTTGAAAATTGAAGTGTTGCCACATTAAAATTTGGCGATTGAATTACCACCGTTTTTGGATTTCCAATACTATTATTAATTAAGTAGTTAGATATTTGAACAGCTGTCAGGCTATCAAGCGATTTAGAAAACTCTACCTGAACAGTAACGCTATCAATTATACTTGCCGTTAGTAATTTTGGAATTTCAGAACTTATTTGAGAGCGATAAATGGAATTTTGTTTCCCAGGCGTACCACCAGAAATATCATTTGAAGCCGACCAGTTTTGAATTCCACCGCAAGCATTTTTTGGATCAATTAATTCTAAAGAGAAACCTCCCTTCCTCTTCAAATCATCTTTATACCAATTATCTGAATAAGTAACTTTATCAATTACTTTTCCTGTGTTATCGCTCAAGCTCAATATATCTTTATCATTATTTAGACTTGGCCAAGGTGATAATCCAATCGTTTTGCCATACGTTTTAAACAATGGCTCATCAGCTTTTGTGGCAAGAATTACATGTTGATTTGGCTTAATTGTATCGATTAAGAAGGTATAAATAGATGTTTGGTCGGCGTATTTCCAGCCTTGAGTTAGTATATATTCATTTGTAGTATTCCAAATTTCTACGAACTCTTTTGATGGTAAAGCTGGGCTTCCTCTCGAATTGGCAAATATTTCGTTGATAACAACATCGCCGTATTTGGCTAAATATGGTTTAATGTAGGTAAAACCTAAATTACTTTTAGATGCAATTACGTTACCTTTCTTATCCATTACGTTACTAATATTAAGCACGTAATCTCCAGAAATAAAATCTTTAGAAAAAGTTAAACGATAAACATTTAGTAATGCTGTTGAAGAAGCATTTACAGGCTCGCCATATCCATTTTCCAGAAAATAATTGTTCAAAGCTAATGCAGAATTTGTATTCAAAGCCTCAGAAAAAGTAATCTCCAAAGTATTAGCATCAATGGTAGAAATACTTTTTAGTGTAGGAGGAATCACATCAGGAACAAGTTCATCAATTACAAAATCATCAAATAAATATTGGTTATATCTCGAGGCCGTAGCATATTTGCAAAACACACCCGCATAATTTGATGCGGTAAAAGTATTATCGACTGTGCTTCCTTCCAGATTGAAGTTATTTCCACCCAAAACATCGGTATATAAATCCCACTTACCTAAAGCATCTCTGGTAACTTTTATTTTCGCGAATACGATGTTTGCACTCGCTCTTACTTTTGGTTGCCCTGTTATAATTTTGCTTGTAGAAGTACCACTTTGCTTGTATAAGTGAAACCCATCTGTGGCTCCCGTTTCTCCTATTTGAACAAAATAGCCATTTAAACTTCCTTTTAATTCTTCCTTATCAGATGTTAGGTAAATTCTGATAAAATTAGTTGTTGTAGGGTCGAAATTTAGCTGCACCAAAAATTGCCACCTCGCATTTAAACCTAACTGATTCCCTGTAGATAAGGAAATTGTTTGGTTTGCAAGCTGTTGCCCTTTCGATTGTAATTGTTTCAGCGTATTAATCTGAAAGTAATTTACATCACCGTTCCAAAGCGGATTTTGAGAGAAATCGCCTTCAGAAAATGAATCTGAAATTTGGGAAAATGCAATTTTAGAAAATAACAATAGGGATATAAGCAGAATTTTCTTCATATTTGGGCTTATATCAAATGTTTAATAAATATAATAATTAAAATTTAAAATGAAAGTAGCAGTAGTAGGTGCAACCGGCTTGGTAGGCACCGTAATGTTAAAAGTATTGGAGGAAAGAAATTTCCCTTTAACAGAGTTAATTCCCGTAGCATCAGAAAAGAGCGTTGGTAAGGAAATTACTTTTAAGGGTAAGAAGTTCCCAATCGTTAGCATGGATACTGCAATTGGCATGAGACCAGACATCGCTTTGTTCTCTGCTGGTGGAAATACTTCATTAGAGCATGCACCACGATTCAAAGAAGCAGGTACAACCGTTATCGATAATTCTTCGGCTTGGAGAATGGATCCATCTATTAAGTTAATCGTTCCTGAGGTTAATGCTCATGAGCTTTCTATTGATAATAAAATTATTGCTAACCCGAACTGTTCTACTATTCAAATGGTAGTGGTTTTAAAACCTTTACACGATAAATATAAAATTAAACGTGTGGTGGTTTCTACTTACCAATCGGTTACTGGTACGGGTGTTAAAGCCGTAGAGCAATTGATGAACGAGCGTAAAGGCATTGATGGCCCAAAAGCTTATCCTTACGAAATTGATTTAAATGTTCTTCCTCATATCGATGTTTTTATGGAAAACGGATATACGAAAGAAGAAATGAAAATGGTTAAAGAAACGAACAAAATTATGAGCGATGACAGCATTAAAGTTACCGCAACTACAGTTCGTATCCCGGTAATGGGCGGTCACTCTGAATCGGTTAACATCGAATTTGAAAATGATTTCGATTTAGCTGAGGTTCGTAGTATTTTAGAAAAATCGCCAGGTATTATCGTTGTTGATGACGTAGCGAATTTAAAATACCCAATGCCAAAAGATGCACATGAAAAAGACGAGGTTTTTGTTGGTCGTATTCGTAGAGATGAATCGGCACCTAAAGCTTTAAACCTTTGGATTGTTGCTGATAACTTACGCAAAGGGGCTGCAACTAATGCAGTTCAAATTGCAGAATATTTAATCCAAAAAGAATTGGTTTAATTTAATAAAACTTTAAGTTTTGAATATATATGAAAGTGATGTGTTTGTTACACATCACTTTTTTTATTTCCTTTAATTTTGCCCTATGAAGTTTTTAAAAATCAGCATTCTATTCCTCTTCTTATCGATTAACTGTTTCGCTCAAAACCGCATTCAAAATATCGAAAAAGCTTTTAATAATTTACTGGCGGATGAACAGGCAAAACATGCAATAAGTTCGCTTTGCGTTTTAGATGCTAATACTGGAAAAGTGTTATTTGCCAAAAACGAGCAGATTGGTTTGGCCACAGCATCAACCTTAAAAACCATTACTGCAGCCACAGCATTTAGCATTTTAGGGAAAGATTTTCAGTTTCAAACCACATTAGCTTACTCTGGAAACATTTCAGCTGATGGAACTTTAAAAGGAAATTTAATCATTATTGGTAGCGGCGACCCAACTTTAGGTTCTTGGCGTTATCAAAACAAAGAAAACGCAGTTTTAACCCAATGGGTTTCGGCTATAAAAGCTGCTGGTATTAAAAAAATAGAAGGCTCAATTATTGGCGATGATAGCATATTTGGAACCCAAACTACCCCTGAAGGTTGGGTTTGGCAAGATATAGGAAATTATTATGGTGCCGGAACTTCAGGCTTAGCCTGGAGAGAAAATCAATTTGATATTCAATTACGCCCTGGTGCAAGCACTGCCGATGGTGTGAAAGTGGTGAAAACTGTGCCAGAGACCCCATATATTCAAATTCAGAATGAGTTAAAAACCGGCGCATCTGGCACTGGTGATAGAAGTTACGCTTTTCTTCCACCTTATAGTAGCATTGCTTATTTACGTGGCAGCTGGGGAATGGGAATTGGCAAGAATGGTATTTCGGTTGCCCTACCCGACCCGGCTTTTGATTGTGCTTATCGTTTACAAGATACGCTGAAAAGATTAGGCGTTCAAACCACTCAACAAGCTACAACTGCTAGGTTATTGGAATTGAATAAACAAACAATGCCTGTAATTACGCAAAAAATTAGCACCATCAGTTCACCGACTCTAAGCGAGATTACTTACTGGTTTTTAAAGAAAAGTATAAATCTTTATGGCGAAACTTTATTGAAAACCATTGCTTTAAAATCTGGCAAGGCTCCAACTACCGCCAAAGGCGCAGAAACTGAAATTAATTTCTGGGCTGCTAAAGGCATCGATAAATCTGCATTAAATATTATCGATGGCAGCGGACTTTCGCCTGGTGATAGAATTACCACTTTGGCAATGGCTAGTGTATTGTTTCAAATCCAAAAAGAAAACTGGTTTCCAGATTTTTATAAAGGTTTGCCAGAATATAATGGTATGAAAATTAAAAGTGGAACCATTAATGATGTTTCAGCGTTTGCTGGTTATCACACTGATTCAGCAGGAAATAAATATGTTGTTGTGTTAAATATTAACAATTACAGCGGTAGCGGAATTAACAAAAAATTGTTTCGAGTTTTGGATGAACTGAAATAACCTAATAAGGATAAAGATTGTTCCTCGCTGCCTGCGTTAACGATGGAAGCGGCATACTTTTTGGCTTTTTCTGCCAAAAAGATACAGCGAACAGCGTGTTAAAACGCCCAACTAAATTTAGCTTAACGGTCTAACCTGCAAATTAATTCCTGCCTCCGTTAAAACGGTTTTAACATCGTTCATGGCTTCGGTACGCACCTCACCAGCTATGGATAAATCTGCAACCCACAATAAAGTTCGAATGCTTATTGCATATTCACCAAAATCCTGAAGAATAATTACCGGCCTAGGTATTGGCAAAACTTTTTCGTTTTTTGCCAGCTTATCGGCTATTAATTTACGGGCAATTTCAATATCTGTATCGTAAGGAACACTGATGTTAAATTCTACACGTTTACTTCTATCTTGCATGGTCCAGTTGATTAAATGCTGCGAAAGTAAATCGCCATTTGGCACAATAATATCTGAACCCTCAGCACTGTGAATTTTACTCGAACGCACACCAATTTCTTTAACTACACCCGATTTTGTTCCTATTTCTATTTGGTCGCCGATTTGAATTGGTCGCTCGAAAGCAATAATAACACCTGAAACCAAGTTATTTACAATATTTTGCAAACCAAAACCGATACCAACGCCCAAAGCACCAAGCATAATCGAAAGTTTATCAATCGGAATACCAGCAGCAGCTACAGCTATAAAAAAACCGACAGTCCAAATGGCTAAGCGAATAAGCAACATCATAGAATTTAATCCGCTTCTTTTCCCACCTGAAACTGCTTTTTCATGACCGAAGAAGAAACTAATAAAACTAGAAATGATTGACGAAAGCCATATTATGCAGATAAATATCGCAATGCTTGCAAAAGTAAACTTGTAGCTGCCAATGCTTCTAATTTCGTTAAAGAAGTTAGAAGTAGAGGTTGTGAGCAAATCGTACAAAGTGATATTCCTAACAAAAGACACAAAAAACACAACAGATGCTATTACCCACAGATAACGTTGCAGACGAAATTGCAATTCTTTATAATTGATAAAATCGGAAAAACGACTCGATTGATACGCTTCAGTTTGTAAATAAATTGCCTCTAAAACCATTGTACAAAAAACCTTTAGCGTAATGCCAAGCATTAAACATTGTACGGCACTAACGCCAAATATTTTAGCAAGCGATAATCTCCCGGTAAGGTTAAATATAAGTGATAGCGATACCTGAACAATAGTAAAAACGACTAATGCTTTTGTAGCTGGAGATGCTTCTAAACCGACAAAAAGTTTCGTTTTATTTTGAATGATTTTTACGCATAAAAAGATAAGTAATATTCCGGCGATAAAAAGCCACCAACGTTCTCCGAAAGCAGAATCTAACAAAATATCATCCACTACGTAGAAAACCCATAGAGCAACCAATGAAAACCAAATAAACTTGGATTCTTTTGTTAAAAATGGCTGGATTAAAAAGCACAATGCTGCAATTCGAAAAATCTCGATCGTGTGTAGCAGCGACATTGTTGGGTTGGCAAAAAGAAAAGGGAGGTAAGTAAAAAACGCAAAAATTGAACTCGCTAAAACACTTCTTTTCAGAAAATTTACTTGCGCTAAAATACTTTCTACATCCTCTAATTTTTTCACTCTTCGCATGTTCGAAATCATCCATGCGGTTAATAATCCGAAAATAAGAAGGCTTAGAATTATAACTGATATTTTGCCTCCTAAATAGATTATCAAAATTCTACCAGAGCGTTCGAATGCTTTTACAACGATTTCAAATAATGAACTTTCGTATTGACTTGGTTTTGCTTTAAATAATGGAGCCTCTTCTTGCGACCACATATTTATCTTCTTAGAAATGGATAAATAAACCATATCAGATGAAAGATTTTTAGTCTGCAAAAGGTTTACCGAAATTCTACTACTTAATAAGTTAATTTTTGCAAGAACTTTCTTTTCGGCTAGGTTTAGTTTATTACCATCAGCTAAAATTTCTACTAATTGCGTTTTTAAGGTAGAATCAGCAACGTTACATCTAAGCGTCTTATCATTGAGCATTTTATTTAAATCTGCATTGCTTTTATTTAATTGGCTAACATATTCTTTCAGCGTTGCTTTATAACTTTGCAAATTATCTGAAACCTCCGATAGCATAATTACAGCACTATTAAGGCTACGCAAATTCATGTTTGTACCATTCTTTTCAAATCGGGTTTTAAAGCCTTTTACCTTTTTGATGATATCGGGCATTGTTTTTTCGATACGGGAAACATCGTAACCGCGTTGCAAAAGAAATTTATCTCTATCTATTTTGAAATTATAAGTTTCGATTTTTGTAACTAGAAAAGGAATTTGAGACTCATCGAGCAACTTAACTGGTTTACTAGCAATAGAATCTTTCTTTTGCGCTGATACTTGAACAAAACTTAAAATTAATATAGTTAATAAAGCAGCAAAACTACTTCTAGCGAAACCAGATAAAGACATATTTATATTTTTCTATAAATTTAAGGTATAGACAGCAATATTACGGATGGGTTTGAATAAGGAATAGCAAAATTAAAATTTATAATGTATAAATTTTAATTTTAACAGTTTACAAAGATTAAATACCTTGCAATTATACACCTTAGCTTATGCAGTTTACTTTACGCCCATTCGAATTTACAGATGTTGATTCTTTGGTAAAATATGCCAACAACTTAAAAATAGCCAAAAACTTAACCAATAAATTTCCTTATCCATATTTAAAATTAGATGGAGAAAAATTTATCGAATTAGCATTAAGTCATCAACCACTGCAAATTAAAGCAATTGTAGTTAAAAATGAGGTTGCAGGCTCAATCGGTGTTCATCCTTTGGCAGATATTTATGCTAAAAATGCGGAGTTAGGTTATTGGATTGCTGAACCATTCTGGGGAAATGGAATTGCTCCGTTAGCCGTAAGAGAAATGCTAAAATATGGTTTTGAAACTTTCGATATTGAAAGGATTTTCGCCAGAACTTCTCATGTAAATTTACAGTCACAACAGGTACTCAAAAAAGTTGGTTTTGTTTTCGAAGCAGAATTGAAAGCTACTATTTTTAAATGTGGTGAGTACTTTGATGAATTAATTTTTGGATATAGGAAAAATCAACTTGATAAATTATGATAAAATTACTGAGCTTTCTTTGTTTATGTCCTTACATTTTAGCCGCCCAAATTAAGGTTGATATTATTGTTCATATTCCTAAAACAACTTCTGACAGCATATTTATCGCCGGAAATTTTAACGATTGGAATGCAAAAAATACTGCTTTCAATTTTAAACAGAAAGATAGTCTAACTTATTTTATCCAATTAAATTTACCCAAGGGCAATCAGGAATTTAAAATTACACGTGGCAGCTGGGATAAGGCAGAATCTAAAAATGATGGCAAACCCACCACTAACCGAATGGTAAATCTGAGTGTTGATACCGTATTGAATTTAAGTGTTACCGAGTGGAGTGATAACTTTAAGCAGGTAAAAGAAAATTACCAACATGGAGTTCGTGTGCACATTGTTGATTCTGCGTTTTTAATGCCACAATTGGATAAAAACCGTCGGGTTTGGATTTATTTGCCGAAAGATTATTCGAAATCGAAGAAGAAGTATCCGGTAATTTATATGCATGATGGTCAAAATTTATTTCATGCAAATCCACCAAGAGTTAACGAATGGGCTGTTGATTCGGTAATGGATAGTTTAATTGCACTTGGTGGAAAAGAAATGATTATTGTAGGTATCGACCATGGAGGCAAAGACCGTTTAAAAGAATACAATCCTTATGATAGCAAGTACGGAAAAGGCGAAGGAAAAGCTTATGTTTCTTTCTTGGTAGAAACCTTAAAACCATTTATCGACTCGAAATACAGAACGTTGAAAGACGCCAAAAATACTTCAATTGCAGGAAGCTCAATGGGAGGTTTAATTTCTATGTATGCAATAGCAACCTATCCAAATGTTTTTGGTTCGGCAGGGGTTTTTAGTCCGGCATTTTGGATAGCGCCTAAAATTGATAATGATGTTACTGAAGCTTTGGCGACGTTAAAAAACAGCAAGTTATTTTTTGTAGCTGGCAATAAAGAGGGAACAGAAATGATTAATGATATGAAAAAGATTTATTTTATTTTAAATCCTGATGGAAAAAATAAAAATATAAAGCTTTTAGAAAAACCTGATGGAAAGCACACTGAATGGTTTTGGCATCGGGAGTTTGTTCCATTTTATAAGTTTATTGCTCAATAGTTCACCGTTGACTGAGTCAACGGCAATGAAATGCAAATTGCTTACACATAGCATTGCTTTCAGTTTTAGGATGGAGGAATTACATAAGAAATTCATTAAGGGCAAAGGCAAGAAATTCAAATTGTTTAGGTTCATTGCCTTCATTTGCAACTGATGAAATTTTGAATTCATTAGTTATCTCCCGCCATGTTTTTTAAGGTTGATGTTTTTTTCGTCTCAAGAATTACAGAATGATTTTATCTAAACCAGAATTTGAGTAGATACTTTTTTATTGTAGCAACCATGAATATTCTGTAATGCTTGACAGCATCTTTAAAAAAGATTGCAACAAAAGCGGGATTGCTTAACCCTAAAACCACTGCATTTACTTTACCAAATATCAATATTAAGAGAAAATTATGTTGTAGTTAAACTTGCATCAGCATCGTAACATTAACGCCTGAATCTCTTTATTTATTTAAAAATTATATTAACTTTGATGTTGCGCTTAGTAATTGTACTTTATACACTAAGCGGATTAAAAATCAACAAAAAAATCAAATAGAAATGAGCATAATTGTTAATGTCCATGCCAGACAAATCCTCGATTCGAGAGGCAACCCAACAGTAGAAGTAGAAGTAGTTACAGAAGCAGGCGCTTTTGGCCGTGCAGCTGTACCAAGTGGTGCATCTACCGGACAATATGAGGCTGTTGAATTACGTGACGGAGATAAATCTACATATTTAGGTAAAGGCGTTTTAAAAGCTGTAGAAAATGTAAATACTAAAATTGCTGATGCATTAAGAGGTATTGATGTTTTTGAGCAAAACGCAATTGATAAATTAATGATAGAACTTGATGGTACCGAAAACAAAGGTAACTTAGGTGCTAATGCAATTTTAGGCGTTTCTTTAGCTGTTGCTAAAGCTGCTGCTGATGAAATTGGTCAACCTTTATACCGTTACATCGGTGGTGTTAACGCGAATACTTTACCAATTCCAATGATGAATATCATCAACGGTGGTTCTCATTCTGATGCGCCTATCGCATTTCAAGAGTTTATGATTATGCCCGTTGGTGCGCCTTCTTTCTCTGAGGCTTTACGTTGGGGAACTGAAGTTTTTCATAGCTTGAAGAAAATTCTTCATGATAGAGGTTTATCTACTGCTGTAGGTGATGAAGGTGGTTTCGCTCCAACTTTCGATGGTACTGAAGATGCAATTGAAACAGTTTTAAAAGCAATTGAAACTGCTGGATACAAACCGGGTTCTCAAATTTGTTTAGCTTTAGATTGTGCATCATCTGAGTTTTATAAAGATGGTAAATACGATTATACTAAATTTGAAGGTGCTACTGGTGTGATTCGTTCTAGCGAAGAGCAAGCACAATATTTAGCTGATCTTTCTGCAAAATATCCAATCATCTCTATTGAAGATGGTATGGACGAAAACGACTGGACTGGATGGAAAAGCTTAACTGATAAAGTTGGTGACCGTGTTCAATTAGTTGGTGACGATTTATTTGTTACTAATGTTACGCGTTTACAACGTGGTATTGATGAAAATACAGCGAACTCTATCTTAGTAAAAGTTAACCAAATTGGTTCTTTAACGGAAACAATTAATGCGGTTACTTTAGCTCAAAACAGTGGCTATACTTCAGTAATGAGTCACCGCTCTGGCGAAACAGAAGATGTTACTATTGCTGATTTAGCGGTTGCTTTAAATTGTGGTCAGATTAAAACTGGTTCTGCATCTCGTTCAGATAGAATTGCAAAATACAATCAATTATTACGTATAGAAGAAGAATTAGGCGAGAATGCTCGTTTCATTGGTTCGAAATTCAAATACGCTAAAAAATAAACCCCTAAAATCCTCTAAAGGGGACTAAGGAAAATGCCAAAAAAGCCCCTTTAGGGGTTTGGAGTGTTAACAAGTTGAAAAACTTATTTGGAGAACATCCGGAGATTTTAAATCTTCGGATGTTTTTATTTACATTTACTTCGTACTGACGATTTTTCAAAAAAATATGAAACGTTTAATAGACCTTTTCCGTAATAAATATTTTCTGGCAACAGTTGCATTTGCATTATGGATGTTGTTTTTCGATAAAAACGATATGATGTCGCAGTATGAATACCGCAGTCAGGCGAATAAATTGCAGGAAGAAAAAGAGTACTTCGAAAAAGAAACGGCTCAAGTTAAAAAAGATTTAAACGAACTCAATACCAATCTAAATACCGCTGAAAAGTTTGCACGTGAAAAATACTTCATGAAAAAAGATAACGAAGATGTTTTTGTTATTATTCACGAAGAAAAGAAAGACTAGTTAGTTTTCAGTTAGCAGTTTTCAGTTAATAGTTAACAGCTTTAAACAACTTAATCCCGTTGTAAAGTTAACCGATTTAACAATTAAGCAATTGAAACAATCTTAAACCGTTAACCATCTCCCTCATGCTCCACATTTTATACATCATTGCTATTACTGCGGAGGCTATGACTGCCGCACTTTCTGCAGGTCGTAGAGATATGGATTGGGTGGGCGTATGTATTATTGCCTGGGTTACCGCATTAGGTGGAGGAACAGTGAGAAATGTTTTGTTTGGTCATTACCCAATGAGCTGGGTAGAACACCCAGAATATTTGATTATAACTGCTGGTGCAGCATTATTAGCTGCTTTTATCGCATCCATCATGACTAAGCTTAAAAAACTTTTTCTTTATCTTGATGCCCTCGGTTTAGTCGTTTTCACAATAATTGGTTGTCAGGTTGCACAACAGATTCACTTATCTCCGTTGATTGTTTTATTTAGCGGCATGATTACTGGTTGTGCAGGCGGAGTTTTGCGTGATGTGTTATGTAATGAAGTTCCATTCTTATTTCGTAAAGAGATTTATGCAAGTGCAGCAATCGTTACTGGTACTGTTTATATAGGCGTTGAACATTTTCAGGGCTCAGAACTATTGGCTACCATTTTAGCCGCAATAGTTGGCTTAGCTTTAAGATTACTTTCGATAAAATATGAATGGCAAATGCCGAAGTTTGTGTATAGAGATGAATGGCATTGAGAGATAGAAAACGGATGAGGGAAGATGGAAAATCGTAGCGATTATCCAAAAATATATCATACTTACACAGGTTTCTCAATCACTCATTTTACCTCTTTACATATTACATCAATTATAACTCCCCATTTCTCTTCCTTAAAAACCACTCAATACTCAATAAAATCAAGATTAATACGAATAACCATTTCATGTTAATCAGTTCATCATATTTTCGGTCTTCGTAACTAATGGTTTTGATGTTTTCGTTTTTAAGAATTTCATCTGCAATTTTCGATAAATCTGCAGGCATAAAAAGTTTACCATTACTTTGTTTAGAGATGGTATTCAATAACTGATGATTTGCCGTAGTTTGCTGATATTCAGCTATTAAAGCATTTACATAAAAACTCCCCGATGCTGTAAATTTCTTTCCACCTAAAGTAGTATTTGCATTATAACTGTAATTTCCTGCTGCCATTGTTCCGCCATCAAGCTGATAGGCATTTTCCGTTTTAGAAAAAGTATAATTAAAAATTTTGCCAGCCTCGTTTTTAACCTGCAAATTTACTTCTGGTTCATTTACCGCTTGGTAACTTTCATTGTAAAGTGTTCCATTAAATTGAATAGCCTCATTTTCATCATAAGCTGATTTAGAGGTAAAAACTTTAAATCTTCGTTTATCATCCTTTACCGAAAGATATTGAACAGTTTTAGAAATCAAATTATCTAAACTCGATTGAGCAACCTCATTTTCAGCCTCTGATAATTTCCAGCGCCATAAGCCCTCTCCCATCAAATAACCTGCCTTTAAACCACTATCATTAGTAAAGAATAGCAATGGCTGCTGCGTGATAATTTTCCCAATACGCTGATTAAAAACCGGGGTTGCGCTCGCATTTACTGTCAATCTTCCAAAAGGCGTAAGCAAAGGGTCGAAACTGGAAAATACTTTTTTATCTACTTCTGTTAGATTAAAACTAGTAAAGCCATTTGCAAAATCAGGATAAACTTCCTGAACTGAGCCATTAGCGGAACTTAAATTTACCTGATTTTGAATCTGATTAAAAGAATTAACGCCACTTTGAGCACCCAAAATATACCAGATTGGCTTTTTTAAATTTAGTACTTTCTGAACGAAATCGGCAGAAGCATTTTGTGCATCTGGCAATTGATAAAGAACAATCAAATCAAATTTATTGGGGTCGATTGAATTCAAATCATCAGCCAAGGCTAGTTTTGCTTCATAATGTTTATTTAAGGAAATGGCTTCTTTTAAAACGCCTAAATCCGGATGTGGTGAAACAGCTGCCAGTAATACTTTTTGTCGGCCATCAATTACTTCTACATAAATAGTTTGTGAGTTATTTTTGGTTGTGATTTCGTTAGGCAATGCACCTAAAGAAACCGTATATTTTTGAATTCCTATTTTACCGGCATGTAACTTAACAGGAACGGTTTTTACAAAAGAACTTCCGTTGATGGCAATACTTTGCTGTTCTACCCTAGTCCCATTTTGCGAAACCATTAAGTTTGCCTGCTCTCCGTTACTTTGAAAAGCTTGAATTTGCACTTCAACAGTAAAGTCATCATCCAGATAAACGATATTATTGTAGTTAATATTCGAAATTAAAATATCTCTTTTAGGGATGCTATCACCTAAAGCTACCGTATAAACTGGCGTATTAATTTGGTTAATACTATATAAAGGATTCCCACCGTGATTAAAAATTCCATCGGTAGCTAAAACAATTGCACCAACATTTCTATTGGTATATTCATCTTTTATCTTTTGGAAGAAAGCAGATGCATCTGTTAATTTTCCATTGTTTTTGAAATCTAAGCCATCATTTACTTTATCAGAGAAATTATAGGTTTTAACTTCGTATTTATCTGATAATTTATCTTGTAATGATTTTAGGTTTTGCTCATAAAGTTTCTGGTTGAAACCTGCTGATTTTACCTGCCCTACTGATAAAGAATTATCTTGCCCAATGATGATTACAGGCTTATCTAAAGTATAATTTAAGGTTCGAATAAGCGGAGCAAACAATAGCCAAGCAATAGAGGCAACCGCTATAAATCTTAATCCAGCTAATCCAAATTGCAGATTTTTATCTAAATTTTTATTTTTTCTATAAAGCAACCAAGCGTAGATTGCTCCCAATGTCAAACACCCCAGAAAAGATAAAATAGAAGTAGCGGAAAAAAAACTGTTCATACTTTTATAAAGATGTGAATTTCGATTTATTTAACCGCAAAGAATACAAAGAATTTCAGGGTCAACGCATAAAATTTTCTAAAATTCGTTGTGTTATCCACAAAATGTTAATTTCTGCCTAAGAACTTTTTTATTTTAAAGGCCTGGTTTCATATAGCTT